>NZ_CAWNYS010000568.1:0-10030 GCF_963878295.1 Aeromonas sp. HMWF014
GCCGGAGGACGTGGACACCAGCAACGACAACAGCCTCATCAGCCTGGCCAATGGCAAGGTGTTGTTGAGTGCAACGGTGACGGTGGTGGATGGCGACAACGACACCGCGACCGGCACGGTGAGTGCCGATCTGGGTGGTAACATCAACTTCGAGGACGATGTCCCGAGCGTCAGCAGTAATCTCACGGTGCAACTCGATGATGATGCCCTTGCCAATGGCATTCAGGATGGTCCGAATGACGATGACAATGCGGTAAACACTAACGGTATCCTCGCTCATAACTTCGGGGCGGATGGTGCGGGTAGTGTGCAATGGCTGACTACGGGGGCGCCAGCAGGTTTTACTTATGAAACAAATCTCACAGGTGCCCTGTTGGTCAAGCAGGGGGCGACCACAGTACTGACAGTAACCCTGAACTCGGCCACAGGGGTATATAGCGTGACGCAGAATGCGCCTATTCAGCATGCGAACGCTGATCAGGAGAACAACCAGGCGTTTACCCTGAACTATCAAGTGACCGATGGCGATGGTGATACCGCGAGCGGTACGTTGGCTATCAATGTCGATGACGATACGCCGCTGGCGAAAAACGACACGGCCATTGTTGCTGAGTCCAGTGGCAAGGACTTCAATGTTGCCTTTGTTCTGGACTCTAGCGGCAGTATTAGCAATAGCGAGTTCACAACCATGATGAATGCCGTGAAAGCGGCGGGGCAGGCGTTGTTCAACGGTACCGATGGCGATGTGAGAATCACCATAGTGGCGTTCTCTTCGGACTCACTGGCATATGCCCCGGTGGCATCGAATGCTGCATTCAATGCTCTGATAGATGACATTATTGCCAATAGGCCGTTTAGTGGCGGGACCGATTTTACCGATGCTATCCAGCAAACCATGGTGTCTTATGCCCCAATTGAGGGTTGGAGCAACCAGATCTTCTTCATCAGTGATGGCAACCCTAATGAGCAAACGGGTACGGGCGGTAACTCGCTGAGCGACGTGACGGCAACGGCTTGGAACACCTTTGTTGATAGTAACGCCATCAACGTCACCACTATTGGTGTGGGTGATGGTATTAACACCACCCGCTTGCAGAATGTTGATCTCGATGGTAGTGGGTCCCCGATTCTGGTAGCCGACTTTAATGGCCTGATCAATACATTACTTGGTCAGATCTCGGGTAACTTTGTCAGCGGCAATGTTCTGCTTGGCAACAACAACGCAGTGGGTGGCGGCGACGATGACGCATACGGTGCCGATGGTCCGGGGCGGATCATGTCTATCAAGATCAATGGCACGACCTACGCCTGGGATGGCGTCTTGGATGGCGATCAGCAGCTGACCAACATCACGACGGCTCTGGGTGGCAAGCTGACCTTTAATTTTGTCACGGGCGCATGGGGCTACACCTCGCCGCAAAGCGTTTCAGCGGACACCAGCGAAAGCTTCGACTATGTGATCGTCGACAAGGATGGCGATCAAGCGAGCGCTACTCTGACGATCAATATTGAGGATGCTGCACCGGTGATCGGTAAGGTGGATGAGGACGAGTTGACTGGCGGCATCACCGATGGCGATGCCCAGATGACTTCCGTCTCAGGAAGCTTGGTTGAACTATTGGTCGGTACGAACAGCGGCCAGTTCAGTTTGGATACCACCCCAAATGTCATGCCGTCCCTGACTTCGGATGGAGTGACGGTCACCTACGGTTTCTCTGGGAATACCCTGACGGCGATGGCAGGTGCGACAACAGTCTTCACCTTGGTGGTGCAGAGCAATGGTTCCTACACCTTCACCCTGCTTGGGCCGCTAGACCACCCGAATGTCAATGGTGATGACAACGAGCTTCTGACGTTGAATCTGACCGGAGCCATTCGAGCTTTCGATGGGGTCAACTCGCTGCCGCTGGCTGGTGACCTGCTTATCGAGGTTGAAGATGATATCCCTTCGATCTTGGCCAGTTCCAATCTGGTGTACTCAAACAGTAGCAACCCGGGTGGTGGCACTGGTGTGTTTGATTACAGCACCGGTGCGGATAATCGCGGCACTGGGCCGTTCTCGTCGTCCGACTCGGATTTTAATGCCATCGGTCTGACGGGAACCGTTGGTGGCACGGCCATTACGTCGCAATTGGTTACCTGGGCGTCGGAGAATGCTAGCACGGCCACTTTTGATATTGAGTTCAATTACGCGCCGAATCCGGCCAGTCCCGGAATCACGCAGGTGGCAACTGGTACTCTGGTCTTCGACAAAAGCAACGGTACCTACACGGTATCGTTGGATGAGCCGATCGAGGGTTTCAGTGTCCTCAAAACCAGCGCTTCGCTGAGTATCACGGGCTACGCATCGGGGGGGAGTGTCCCGGATAACTCGCAGCCGGATGTGTCGGTGGCCAAGCTGGACAATGATTTTTACGTTCAGTTCAGAAGTGCTGCAGAGCCTGGTGGAGGCACCGGGACGAATAATCTGCAGACTGGTGGCGCTAATACCAATATATTCGCCAATGGCGAGTTGTTCACCCAGACGGCTTCCTGGGTCAGTGTTTCAAATTCGGCGAACGGTGTGGCTGGCGATACCATCGGCAAGGGGGAGGTGCTGGACCTGACATTCCATACCACCAACCCGACGGGTACCGTAGTCGCCAACCCTGATGGTCGGGCGGCGGGTATATTCCTGAAATTCGATGGTATCAATAGTGAAGACCTGGTGGTGGTGCTGAAACTGATCGGCACTGGTGGCATAACCACCACCCGAGCTCTGGTGATCAGCAACAGTGATATTGCTAAATCTGGCAGTAGCGCTGCGACCCTGGCAGCCCTGCTGGCTTATGGCATTACCCTGGACAATAACGATGGGGCCATCGTCATTGAACAAAATGACTACAACGGCATAGGTGAAAACTGGCAGATCTACGGCGCGCAGATCCTGACCAGCGTGGAGGGCATTACCACTACCACTGCGCTGAACTTCAATGCGGCCTTCGGTGATACAGGTGGTTCGAATACGACAACGGACTTCACTAACCAGACCGACAGCGATGTAGTGAAAGTTTCTGATATTGGCCTGGTCACTTCGGAAAATACCACACTGGATGCCGAGCTGGACTTCCTGGTTGGGGTTAAGGATGCCGATAACGATGCCACCTCCAGCACCAATCTACATGTGACCATCGAAGCTGGCACCACCTTCACTGGATCGGCGTTGGCGGATGTGATTCAGGGCGGTGCCGGGAACGACACTCTCTCAGGTTTGGCTGGTGACGATACACTGATAGGTGGACTGGGAGATGACATTCTGATTGGTGGCTCTGGCAGTGACACCATGACAGGGGGAACAGGTAAGGATACCTTCAAGTGGATGTCGGGTGATGCCGGTGGTATTGATACCATCAAGGATTTCACTACGGGAGCTAATGGCGATGTGCTGGACCTGAGTGATTTGCTCAGTGGGGAACAGACAAATGCAGCAACATTGGATCAGTATTTTAACTTTGCATCCGGCCCAGGTAGCAATAAGTCTACTCTGACGATCGACCTGGATGGCTCGAACAGTGGGTCTACAACCCATACTATCTTCTTTGATAACGTGGATCTGACCCTTGGAGGAACAAGAACAGATCAACAGATCATTCAAGACTTGCTGGATCAAGGCAACCTCAAGGTTGATCCGTAATCGAGTAATGGGGCCGGGCTATGCCTGGCCCCTGTTTTTTGACAGAGGTGGCGGCTAAGATAGCGGCAGTACAGGAGAGGGTCACCATGCAGTCATTCAATTGGATCGATATCGATGGCATTCGCTATAGCTGGGATGGGCAGGGCAGCATTACCTGCACCGGCCAGTTTGGCTATCAGGCCACGATGGCAGGTGATCGGATCGATGCACTGGATCTTGAAAGCCAAGATGGCGAAGTGGCGGGTTCCCTCAATGTGGACTTCGCGACAGCGACCATCGCTTTCACGCCGGCAGTCGATGCAGAACCACCTCATATGGTGGTGCTGGTCGGGCACGATCAGGGGGAGCAGGAGTATTCGCTGCAGAGTCTGAGCGATAGCTGTTTGCAGGATCTGCTCATGCACTCCGACAGCATAGATTATGCTCCACTTATCACGTCCACGCTGGCAGACCCCGAGACCTCGCCGCAAGGACACGTTCTGTCGTGGGATTCCTTCCATTTTGATGATGACGTCGTGCTCGGTTCCCGCAGCGTCACGCCGATGGCACCCGGCCATCAAGAGCTGATGGGCAACGAGATCAGCATCAACATCGACATGACCAATCAGGTGCTGGATCAGATACCGTCATTGCACGATATATGAATCCCATTCGACCACGGGCATAATGACCTCACTCTAATTGACTGAGGTTTTTTTCTATGTGGCGTCCCCTTCTTACCCTTTCCGCTCTGGTCGTCAGTGCTCCGTTATTCGCACTTGAAGTACCGCAAGCCCCGCATCTGGTGGTGAGTGGTTATGCCGAGCAGAAGGCCGAGCCAGATATGCTGACCCTCAATGTGTCGGTGACCGCGCTGGAAAAGCAGGGCATCAAGGCCAAGCAGCAGGTGGATGGCAAGGTCGCGGCCTTCTTTGGCCAACTGGAAGGGTTGGGCATCAAGCGCAGTGATGTGGAGGCGGGCAACCTGGTGATCTTCCCCGAGTATCAATATCCGCAGAACAAGAAGCCGGAACTGGTGGGCTACCGTGCCCAGCGTCAACTCGCGGTCAAACTCTACCAGCTCGACAAGCTGAGCGAGCTGATGGATACCGCCCTCAAGGCGGGTCTGGAGTCTGTGTCCCAGATAGAGTACGGCCTCAAGTCGCCGCAGACCATCAAGGAGCAGGCGCGTGTCGGTGCGGTGGAAGATGCCAAGATCAAGGCGGAATCACTGGCCAAGGCGTTCGGTATGAAGCTTGGCAAGGTTTACAGCGTCGAGTACCGCAACAACACCCCCATGCCCGTCTATAGCCGTGCACTCAAGGAGGCCGTCATGGCTGCGCCTGCCGCCGACATGATGGAAAACAGCTATCAACAGCAGCAGATAAGCATCACGGACAACGTGGAAGCCGTCTTCCTGCTGGAATAAGGCTTTGGCCATCCGGCCTTGTCGATCTACCCCAGGCCCGAGGCTCATCCCCTCGGGCTTGTCGTTTTTACCTGGCAAGCTGGATTGAGTGCGCAGGCCGGATAGCGGCCCGCAGATGATGATGTGACTGGCAGGATCCCGATCATGCCTGGTGGTCTATGGTGCAAGGGTGGGGGGCGCTGGTGCCTGGCCCTGCGCTCTGCCGCCAGCGAGTGGCAGATGACGGATAGCAAGATGCCGGTCGGTGACCGGCATCTGATGGTGTAACGAGGTGGATTAACCCAGATTGGCGGCAACCCGTGCACGACGCTTCTGTTTGAGCTGATAGCCGATGGCCAGCACGACGATCCAGACCGGGATGAGCAGCACTGAAATCTGGATGCCCGGAGTCAGGTACATGATGACCAGGATACCTGCCATGAAGGCGAGGCAGAGGTAGTTACCAAACGGATACCAGAATGCCTTGAACTTGGGCTCAACGCCTTCGGCTTGTTTGCTTTGGCGAAACTTCAGGTGCGCGAGGCTTATCATGGCCCAGTTGATGACCAGTGCCGAGACCACCAGCGCCATCAGCAGCTCGAATGCCTTGCCCGGCATCAGGAAGTTGATCAGCACGCACAAGAGGGTGGCCGCGGCGGAGATGGAGATGGCCACCACGGGCACACCACTCTTGTTGGTCTTGAGCAGGCTGCGCGGGCCGTTGCCCTGCTTGGCCAGACCGAACAACATGCGACTGTTGCAGTAGACGCAGCTGTTGTAGACCGACAGTGCAGCAGTCAGCACCACCATGTTGAGCACGGTCGCGACCAGGTTGCTGTCCAGCGCGTGGAAGATCATCACGAAGGGACTGCCGCCTTCCACGACTTTGCCCCAGGGGTAGAGGGACATCAACACGGCCAGGGCGCCAATGTAGAAAATGAGGATGCGGTAGATAACCTGATTGGTGGCTTTGGGAATGCTCTTCTCGGGATCGTCCGCCTCAGCAGCCGTGATCCCCACCAGCTCAAGACCGCCGAACGAAAACATGATCACCGCCATCGCCATCACCAGACCGCTGATGCCGTTGGGGAAGAAGCCGCCTTGATCCCACAGGTTGGTGATGCTGGCATCCGGTCCGCCGTTGCCACTGGCGAGCAGGTAGCTGCCAAAGCCAATCATGCCGACGATGGCGACCACCTTGATGATGGCAAACCAGAACTCCATCTCGCCGAACGCCTTCACGTTGGAGAGGTTGATGGCATTGATCAGCACGAAGAAGACGGCAGCCGACATCCAGGTCGGGATCTCGGGCCACCAGTACTGGACATAGATGCCGACCGCCGTCAGCTCGGCCATGCTCACCAGCACGTAGAGTACCCAGTAGTTCCAGCCGGAGGCGAAACCGGCGAAGTCACCCCAGTATTTGTAGGCAAAGTGGCTGAAGGAGCCCGCCACCGGCTCTTCTACCACCATTTCACCGAGCTGGCGCATGATGAGGAAGGCGATAAAGCCGCCGATGGCATAGCCAAGCAGCACTGAGGGGCCCGCCATCTTGATGGTCTGGGCAATGCCGAGAAACAGGCCGGTGCCTATGGCGCCGCCCAATGCGATGAGCTGGATATGGCGGTTTTTCAGGCCGCGTTTCAGCTCCTCACCGTCTTGTTGAAGATCCATTCTTCCTTCCTTACGTCTCTGATATCACTCGTCTGTCATCTCGTTCCGTCCCGTCGAGTCACTCCATGTGACCTTGCACGGCAACATTGTGCTAAAAACGTGACGAAACCCGTATTTATTTCGTTACAGTTGGCTGATTGTTGTTTTTTGTAGCGACTACCAACGGAAGCAGAATAGTGATAATCGATTGTCTGCGCACCTGTTTTCCTCATTGCTCGCCGGTTTTTTCGGCATGAAACAGGTTTTTTATGATTTGAACGCGCTGGAGGGGAGTGGTTGCTCGCGTTGTATACAATCGAATCCTGTTCAGTTGACTCCTTCATTGATTCCTGTTTTATGAAGTCTCCTCCATAAATAAGGATGTGTTTCATGCAACGTATTATTGGTAGCCTGCTGGCCGTCGTGCTCTGGTTGACGGTCTGGCTATCTCCCTTGTTGCTGACCATGGCGGCGGGATGCCTGCTGGTCTGGGCAGTGCAGGGGGATGACTATCTGGTGCTGCACTTTCGAACCGTGCTGCTGGCCGCTGGCGCTGTCGGTTTGTTGCCATCGGTCTGGTTGACCGAGCGGGTACGCCGGCGTCATGGTGTGCTCAACTTCTATGCCATGCTGATGAGCAACAAGGAGTTGAACAGCACCGCCTCCCGTTCCCGCTAATCATAAAAACCGAGCCAGGTGCAGCCGCATCTGGCTCGGTTTTTATGTCTGCCTGTCACTCCTGCTCGCCGTCATCCATGGACTATGTCGGGCTCAGCTTCTAACCCCTGCCCGGTTCAATAGAGCTGACGGCGCATGCCGGTTGCCTCCAGAATTTTCGCGCTTATCTCCTCCACCGAATGAGAGCTGGTGTCGAGAAAGCGGATCGCCTCCCGGCGGAACAGCCGCTCCACACTCGCCAGCTCCTGCTCGCACTGCTCCAGCGATGAGTAGCGACTGTTGGCGCGGCGCTGGTTGCGGATCTCGTGTAGCCGCTGGGGCGCTATGGTGAGGCCGAACAGCTTGTGGCGGTTGGCCTTGAGGGCGCTGGGCAAGTCCAGCGAGCCCATGTCCTGCTCGATGAAGGGGTAGTTGGCGGCCCGGATGCCAAATTGCAGCGCCAGATAGAGGCTGGTCGGGGTCTTGCCGCAGCGGGAGACCCCGATGAGAATGATGTCCGCCTCCTCATACTCCTTGGTGGTAATGCCGTCGTCGTTGGCCAGTGCGAAGTTCACCGCCTCGATGCGATCGTCATAGAGCTTGCGATTCTCCATGCCGTGAGTGCGATGCAGCCTGGGTTCGGCTTTGACCCCCAGCTCATACTCCAGCGGGCTGACGAAGGTGTTGAGAAAGTCGTGGCTGCTGGCCTGGGCCTTAAGCACCTCTTCACGTACCAGGGGGTCGACTATGGTGTGAAACAGGATGGGGCGTATCCCGGTCTGACGGAATTGCTCGTCGATGCGCGCCCGCACCTGCCTGGCTTTGTCCTGCGTCTCGACGAAGGGGATGGTGATTTGCTCAAACACCAGCGGAAACTGGCTCAATACGGCGTGGCCGAACACCTCGGCCGTGATGGCGGTGCCGTCGGATACATAGAATACGGTGTGCACGATGCGCTCCTGTGATACGGGTTGGCGAGGTTGCGAGCAGTCAGTATCTCTCGAAACTATACCGATATTGTCAACCTATCTACTGTGCCCAAGTTGTGAAGTGGCTTGCAAACCTGAGTCGTTACCTTTTTGTGTTGGCATTGTAGAATGTCTGTGTCATTCGGCTATCCCCAAATCTTGCTCGGGGATTTTTTTGACAACAAATAGAAAACGTTTTCATATTCGTTGGCAACAGTAGAAACAGACAATAACGCATATAACTCACGCACATAATTTGGCGCAGAAGGTGCCATGGCACCCGAGCCCACCAACCTGGAGACATGCAAGTGCAACAGTACGTACTCTGGTACGAACAACTCGGAATGCAAGATGTAGAACGAGTTGGCGGCAAGAACGCATCCCTTGGCGAGATGATCAGCAACCTCTCTGGTGCCGGTGTATCCGTGCCGGGTGGCTTTGCGACCACGGCCTTTGCGTTTAACGAGTTTCTGGAGTTAAGCGGCCTTAACGGCAAGATCCATGATCTGCTCGATACCCTGGATGTGGACGACATCGCCGCCCTCAACCGGGCCGGTCAGCAGATCCGTGACTGGGTGATCGAGGCGCCGTTCCAGAGCGCGCTGGAGCAGGCGATCTGCGCGGCCTACGACAAGCTGAGTGCGGGTGTGGATGCCTCTTTCGCGGTGCGCTCCTCCGCCACCGCCGAGGATATGCCGGACGCTTCCTTTGCCGGTCAGCAGGAGACCTTTCTCAACGTACGCGGCATCGATGCCGTCATGATTGCCGTCAAGCATGTGTTTGCTTCACTGTTCAACGATCGCGCTATCTCTTATCGGGTGCATCAGGGGTATGACCATAAGGGCGTGGCGCTCTCGGCCGGGGTGCAGCGCATGGTGCGCTCGGATCTGGCTGCCTCCGGCGTCATGTTCACTCTGGATACCGAATCGGGTTTCAACGATGTGGTCTTCATCACAGGGGCCCAGGGGCTGGGCGAGATGGTGGTGCAGGGGGCCGTCAACCCGGACGAGTTTTATGTGCACAAACCAACCCTCAGGGGCGGGCGTCCTGCCGTGGTGCGCAAGACGCTCGGCTCGAAACTTATCAAGATGACCTACTCGGACGATGCCGGTCACGGCCGTCAGGTGAAGATCGTCGACACGACCGAGACCGAGCGCAGCCGCTTCTGCATCACGGATGAGGAGGTGATGGCGCTGGCGAAACAGGCGCTCATCATAGAGCAGCACTACGGTCGCCCCATGGATATCGAGTGGGCCAAAGATGGACAGGATGGCCAGCTCTACATAGTGCAGGCGCGTCCCGAGACGGTGCGCAGCCGCCAGGAGGCCAACACCCTCGAACGTTTTGCACTCAAACAGGCGGGCAAGGTGCTGATCGAGGGGCGTGCCATCGGCCACAAGATTGGTGCGGGCCCGGCGCGGGTCATCTCCTCCATCCGCCAGATGGACGAGGTTCAGCCCGGCGATGTACTGGTCACCGACATGACGGATCCTGATTGGGAGCCCATCATGAAGCGGGCCTCAGCTATCGTCACCAACCGTGGCGGGCGCACCTGTCACGCCGCCATCATCGCCCGCGAGCTGGGTATTCCGGCGGTGGTGGGTTGCGGCAACGCCACCGATCATATTACCCCGGGTCAGCTCATTACCGTCTCCTGTGCGGAAGGGGATACCGGCTTCATCTATGATGGCG
>NZ_CAWNYS010000569.1:0-1064 GCF_963878295.1 Aeromonas sp. HMWF014
ATGGCCTACTTCAAGATTAGCCTTTCAACACGTAATTGGGACAGAGCCTTGTATATGGGTACTTCGCTTGCGGGCTGGATTAGCGCTTGCGTAGCAGGCGCAGGGCGTTGGCCGTCACCAGCGCGGTGGCGCCAGTATCCGCGAGTACGGCAATCCACAGGCCGGTGAGGCCGAGCAGGCTGGTGACCAGGAAGATGGCCTTGAGCCCCAGCGCCAGTGCTATGTTCTGGTGGATGTTGGTCAGTGCCGCCCGCGACAGGCGGATCATGGCGGCGATGCCACCGAGCTGGTTGTGGGTCAGGGCGGCATCGGCCGTTTCCAGCGCTACGTCTGTGCCGCCGCCCATGGCGATGCCAATGTTGGCACGCTTCATGGCGGGGGCGTCGTTGATGCCATCCCCTATCATGGCGACCTTCTGGCTGGTGGCCAGCTTGGCTATCTCCTCGACCTTATCCTCCGGCAGCAGGCTGGCACGCCAGCCCATGCCGAGTTCGTTGGCAATTGCCTCGGCGGCGCGGGGGTTGTCGCCGGTCAGCATGATGCTGCGCAGTCCCAGCCCCTTGAGCTCCGCCAACGCCGCTGCTGCGTCGGGCCGGATCTGATCTCGCAGTGCCAGCAGGGCCGCCGGCGCTGAGCCCGGCTGGCCGAGCACGACCACCGTCTTGCCCTGCTGCTCCAGGGTGGCTATCTGTGTGTTGAGGGCATTGTCCAGCGAGGCAACCCGGTTCGGCGCCAGCAGTTGCCAGAGGGTGCCGTCGATGCGCCCCTCAACCCCCATGCCCGGGAGGGCGCGCAGATCCTGAGCCGCGGGCAGGCTCAATCCCTGCTCCTTGGCGTTGGCTACCACGGCCCGGGCCAGCGGGTGGTGGGAGCCCTGCTCGATGGCGGCGGCCAGTGCCAGCAGTTCGGCCTCCGGTCGGCCATTGAGGCTAACAAGCTCGGTCAGTTGCGGCTTGCCCAGCGTCAGGGTGCCTGTTTTGTCAAACGCGACTGTCTCGATATGGGCCAGTCGCTCCAGCGCGGCGCCGCCCTTGATCAGGGCACCTTGCCGGGTGGCCGCCGCC
>NZ_CAWNYS010000570.1:0-3299 GCF_963878295.1 Aeromonas sp. HMWF014
CCATTGCATACCGGTCGGTATTAGAGCGCGGGCAGCATCCCGAGGCTGACGCTGACCTGTACTCCGACGATCAGCACGCCCATGGCGGCGGTCAGACCAAGTGCCACCACGCCACCCGGGGCGCGGTAGTGGTGGGCAGGCGCCTGTTTGCGGCTCTGCCATACCAGCGCCACCGGCAGCAGCACAGCCAGTATCGCCAGGGCGATGGCGGCATAGCCGAGCGCCATGATAAAGCCCTGCGGGAAGTAGAGAGCAAACAGCAGGGGCGGTACAAAGGTGATAAGACCGGTCTGGCTGCGGCCCTGCCAGTTGTCCTTGCGGCGGGTCACCTTGGCCATAAAGTCAAACAGCCCCAGCGTCACTCCGAGGAAGGAGGTGGCGAGTGCCAGATCGGCAAACAGGTGCATCGCCTGATTAAACGCGGGCCAGCTCACCAGTTGACCTATGTTGGCCAACAGGCTATCGAGCGCACCGCCGGTTTGCAGCAGCGCTTGCTGGCCGAGCAGACCGAGGATCGCCACCTGCCACAGCACATAGAGGATCAGCGGCAGGGCAGAGCCCCACACAAAGACCCGGCGCAGCTGCTTGGGGCAGTCGCCAAGGTAGAGCATCACGCTTGGAATGGAGCCGTGAAAGCCGAACGAGGTGAAGATGACCGGCAGGCCCGCCAGCAGCAAGCCCTGACCCAGCGGCATGGAGAGCAGGTGCTGCCCTTCGGCGCGGGGTAGCAGCAGTGCCAGCACCGCCACCATGATCACCAACTTCACGGTGAACATCAGCCGGTTGAGGTAATCCACCTGCTTGGTACCGACGCAGACCATGCCGCCAAACAGCAGGGTAAAGGCCCAGGCCGCCTGTTCTTGAGTCAGCGTCATGCCCGCATCGGCCAGCGCTTGTGCCAGCAGGCTGCTGCCGCCGCTGATGTAGGCGGAAGCCAGCGAGTAGAACAGCATCAGGATACAGAAGGAGGCGATGCGCTTGCCCCAGGGGCCGAGCAGATGATCCGCCAGCTGGTGCAGGTACCACTTGCCGGTGTTGAGGCTCGCCTCCACCTGCAACATGGCGGTGAAGGCCATCAGGGCCCAGAGACCGACCATCAGCATCAGGGTGGCAGGGCCGCCTAGGGAAGAGGAGGCCAGCGGCAGGGCCAGCATCCCGGCGCCTATGGTGGTGCCAGCAATCAACAGGGTACAACCCAGGGTTTTGGTGTTCATGTTATCCATCCGAAAGTAGCGGTGTCAGTGCAAACCAGTGGTGCACAGTGTTTACGTCAACAAGAGGGCCAATGGGCGTGATCAGAAGGCGCCTCCGGGGATAAGGCCGGAGGCTAGCAATATCGGAACGGGAACATCTGTACCTAAAACCTGTCAGTTGTAAAAGATGGTTGCCACGTTAGCGGATCAAAATAACGGAAACAATCCCTTTTATGCGGATCTTGTGCTGGCTTGTGGCAATAAGTGGCAATAAAAGATGACAGACATGACTAAGTGACGAAAAAACAGGCTGGAGCAGGGGGCGCCCATTCTTGCAAAGGCGCTAGGCATCGGGTTTGGGAGGGGTTGACTGCCGCAGGCAGAGAGTGTGCGGGCATGGGATGAAGAGAAGCAACGCTGCCGAACTTATGGGGTAAATCGGCCCGGCAGCGAGGTGGTCAGCGACGGCGTTTGAGTGTGCGGCTGACGTAGTACAAGCCACTCTGGTATTCGCCGTTGACGGCCTTGAGCGCCAGTTCCAGCGCTTGGCTTGCCAGTGCATCGTGCTGCTGGGGCAGGGAGTTGATGCCAAAGGGGAGGAAGTCGAGCAGCCGATCGTCCCCGAAGGTGGCCATGGCGAGCTGGCTCATATCGGTCTCTTGTTCCAAGAGATAGTCGAGCACCCCCTCCATCAGGATATAGGAGGTGGTGATCAGTGCCTCCGGCAGCTGGCCCAGCTGCTGGTGCAGCGCCTTGATCAGGCGATACCCCTCGAGGCGGGAGAAGTGATCGCCCTCGCACAGGTGGCGCGCTGCGCTGTGACTGGCAACCGCTTGTTCGAAGCCGGCTTTTCGCTCCTGACTGATCGTGAGTGCTGGCAGGGCGGTGATCAAGGCGATATGGCGCAGGGCGGGGGTGAGCAGGGAGCTGGTGAGATCAAAGCTCGCCTTCTCGTTTTCACTGGCGACGGTGACGAACTGGTCGGCGGCCATGGCCCGGTCGATGGCGAGGATCTGGCTGCCTTGCGCTTGTAATTTGCCGTAGAAGGGGTCGTCCGGCGGCAGGCAACTGGCGACCAGCAGGGCATCCACATGGCGGCTGACCAACATCTGGGCCAGCTCTTTTTCGGTGGCGGGATCATCTTCCGAGCAGACGATCAGCAGCTGATAGCCCTGCGCCCGCGCCCCCTGTTCCAGCCGCTTGGCCAGCTTGGCGTAACTGGCGTTTTCCAGGTCAGGCAGGATAAAGCCGAGGGTCTTGGTCTGGCCGCCCCGCAGGGAGGCGGCACGGCTATCCGGCTGATAGTTGTGAGCGGTGACCACCGCCATCACCTTGTCGCGGGTAGCCTGGCTGATGCGGTATTGGTCGGCCTTGCCATTGATCACATAGCTGGCCGTGGTGCGCGAGACACCGGCGAGGGCGGCGATTTCATCCAGTTTCATCATATTGGCTCTGTTTGAGTTGCAAGGCCCACGGTCACTGCCGGGTGAGGGCACCGAAAAGTGTGCGCAGGATCATATCATTGAAAAGCACCCTTGGTGGGTACTTGATCAATCCGCTGAAACGATTCAGTCTGAGTGTAGGTGAAACGATTCAGCCTGTCAGTAACGAATAGGCACAGTGGCCTGAAAATCGGGCCACGATCACAATCAACCCCGATCTTGTCTATTGTCAGCAGGCGAGTTACCCGAATGTTCAATTGTGTTGTACCGGCGCGGCCGGAACCTGATGGAGAGTCTCTATGTTGAAGTTGGCGCGAGAGCAAATCTTGCTGGGACAGTCGGTGGCGACCAAGTCGGAAGCCATTGCACTGCTGGCAGGTAAACTGACCGAAGCCGGTCTGGTAGAAGCAGGCTATGTGGATGGGATGCTGGCCCGCGAGGCGCAGCATGCTACCTATCTTGGCAGCGGCATCGCCATTCCTCACGGCACCACCGACACCCGCCATCTGGTGAAAAGCACCGGTGTCATGGTGGCCCAGTTCCCCCACGGCATCGAGTGGGATGAGGGGCAGATTGCCTATGTCGCCATCGGTATTGCCGCCAAGTCCGACGAGCATCTGGGCATTTTGCGTCAGCTCACCCATGTGCTGGGTGATGAGCAGGC
>NZ_CAWNYS010000571.1:0-3446 GCF_963878295.1 Aeromonas sp. HMWF014
TGCTGGAAGTGCGTGACGAGTCTGGCGATGTGCTGGCATCAGTCCACGCCAACCTGACTGGCACCCAGCAGGTGCAGCTTCCGAGCCGCACTCAGGGTACGCTGACTGTCAGCCTCGGGGATCAGAGCAGTGACTACCGCATCCCGTTTGGCATCGGCAGCGGCAAACAGCGTTAATCAACCGTTTCGAAACGTGAGGAGCACACCATGATGACATTGAGAGCCTCAGAAGCGCGTGGCAAGGCCAATTTCGGCTGGCTGGATGCGCGCCACAGTTTCTCCTTCGGGCACTACTATGACCCTGACTGGATGGGACACTCGGTGCTGCGGGTCATCAATCAGGATCTGGTTGCACCGGGTGGCGGATTCGCCACTCACCCTCACGCCAACATGGAGATCCTGACCTGCGTGCTGCAAGGCACCATAGAGCACAAGGACAGCCTCGGCCACGCCGAGCAGATCCCGGCAGGGGATTTCCAGCTGATGAGCGCAGGGTCCGGCATCCGGCACAGCGAGTACAACCCCTCGCAGACCGAGCCGCTCTCCCTGTTGCAAATCTGGATCGAGCCGAATGAACACGGCACGACACCCGGATATCAGCAGAAGAAGATTGAAGCCAGACCCGGTCTGACGCTGGTGGCGTCCCCGGATGGCGAAGCGGGATCCTTCAGGATCCGCCAGCAGGCCCGCATATGGCGGCTGCAGCTTGAACCCGGTGAGAGTCTCGCTTGGGCGCTGGCCGGCCGACACGGTTATCTGCAGATGATTTCAGGGGAGTTGACCGCCAATGGTCTGGCTGCCCGACCCGGCGACGGGGTACTCAGTCGTGATGAACCCAACTGGGATCTGGTGGCAATGAGTGCCAGCCAAGCCCTGTTATTTGACCTACCCTGAAGCAGTCAGCGGTGATTTGACATAAAACGAGGAGTTTGAAATGGACAAGATGAAAGATTTGGCACTGCTGGTGGGTCGCGTACTGCTGGCACTGATGTTCGTAAAAGCTGGCTGGGCCAAGATCGGCGGTTATGCCGGTACCCAGGGTTACATGGAAGCCATGGGTGTGCCCGGATTCATTCTGCCGCTGGTGATCCTGCTGGAGCTGGGTGGTGGCCTTGCCATCATGCTGGGTCTGTTCAGCCGCAGCATCTCGGTGCTGATGGCCGGGTTCACCCTGATGGCCTCCTTTATTTTCCACTATCAGCCTGCGGATCAGATGCAGATGCTGATGTTTATGAAGAACGTCTCCGTGGCCGGTGGTTTCCTGGCCCTGGCGGCGGCCGGTGCAGGGGCCTTCAGTCTGGATGCCCGCCTCGGCAAGAACTGGTAATACCCGGATAGCGGGAGTTTTCCAACGCTTTTTGGCCGGTGCAGCAGCACCGGCTTTTTTATGTCCGCCATTGACCCTCTCCCGCCCCGCATGATGGCGACGTGATCTGCGGCAACAAGCGCCTTTTGCATCTTCCCCCCCGATCCCCGACAATCCCATTTCGTGTGAAGTGACGGGAATAACTCACCTTTTCTCGCACTCACCCCTCTTTTGAATTGGCGGGAGTCGTCCATGTTTACCCTCTACCACTCCAATCAGCTGGATCTGCTCAAGGAGCTGTTGGTGAGCCGCATCCGGCAAGCTCCTCTTTCTCATCCTTTCGATCGGGAACAGATCCTGGTGCAGAGTCCGGGCATGGCCCAGTGGCTCAAGCTGGAGCTGGCCAAAGCCTTCGGCATCGCCGCCAATATCGACTTTCCGCTGCCTGCCAGCTTCATCTGGGATATGTTCACCCGGGTGTTGGCGGATGTGCCTCGCATAAGCCCCTACAACAAGGGATCCATGAGCTGGCAGCTGATGACCATTCTGCCCGCCTTGCTGGACAGGCCCGCCTTTGCCCCGCTGGCCGCCTATCTGGGCGGGGGTGATGACGCGGATCCTGCCAAGGATCCCGAGCAGGTGCGGCTGTGGCAGCTCTGCCAGAAGGTGGCGGATCTGTTTGACCAGTATCTGGTCTACCGGTCGGACTGGATCGCCCGCTGGGAAGAGGGGGAGGGATTGGGGTTGGAACTGGCCGACGTGAGCGGTCAGGATTGGCAGCCGGAGCTGTGGCGCGAGCTGGTGGCCCGCACCCTGGCGCTCTCCCCGAGCGGCTACCACAGAGCCAACCTCTACGAGGAGTTTATCCACGAGCTGCAACGTACCTTGGATCTGCCGGGCAAGCTGCCGCAGCGGGTCTTTGTGTTCGGCATCTCGGCGTTGCCGCCGCGCTATGTGGAGGCGCTGCTGGCCCTCGGTAGCCGACCTGAGGTGGAGGTGCATCTGTTCGTCACCAACCCCTGCCGCTACTACTGGGGGGATCTGCTCGATCGCAAAACCCTGGCGCGGCTCGAAAACAAGCTCAAGCCCGGTACCGATATCGAGACGTTGCAGGGGCCCGCCAACCCGCTGCTCGCCTCCATGGGCAAGCTGGGGCGCGACTACCTGCATCAGCTGATGGAATTAGAGGTGCCGCAAATCGAGGCTTTCGTCGATATCGACGAGGTAGACGCCAAGGGCAATGTCAGCCTGCTGCGCGCCATTCAGAAGGATGTGCTGGAGCTAGGTTCACGGGGCGAGGGCCAATTTGATCTCGACAGCAGCCATCACAAGAGCCCGATCGATCCGGCGGATGGATCCTTGCAGATCCACGCCTGCCATGGCCCGATGCGGGAACTTGAAGTGCTGCACGACCGGCTGCTGGCGCTGTTCGAGCAGGACCCGACCCTCACCCCGAAAGATGTGGTGGTGATGATGCCGGATGTGAACAGCTACGGCCCCTACATTCAGGCCGTGTTTGGTAAAGAAAAGAGTGGCGCGCGGGGTCAGATCCCGTTTGCGGTATCGGATCGGGCGGCGAGTCAGGAGAGCCCGCTGCTGCAAAGCTTCCTCGCCCTGCTCAGGTTGCCCAACGCCCGCTTCGGGGCGGGCGAGCTGCTCGCCATTCTCGAGGTGCCCGCCGTGCTGCGCCGCTTCGAACTGGATGACGACGAGTTCAACCAGCTGCGGGTCTGGGTGCAGGAGACCGGCATTCGCTGGGGGCTGGATGACGGCTACCCCGTCCGGTTCGATCTGCCACCCATGTCCGGCAACAGCTGGCTGTTCGGCCTGCGCCGCATGCTGCTCGGCTTTGCCATGGGGGATGGCGAGCCGGTGGCGGGCATTTTGCCCTACGCCGATATCGAAGGTCAGCAGGGGCTGGCGCTCGGCAAGCTCGCCTGGTTTGTCGATTCGCTGGCCGAATTCCTGCCCCGCTTGCAACAGGCGCAGCCGCTGGCCGAGTGGAACGCCTGCCTGCTGGCGCTGCTGGAGCGCTTCTATCTGGCCGACGAGGAGGAAGAGCGTCAGCTCCAGCTCATTCGCAGCCAGCTGGCCGAGTGGCAGACCCAGCTCGGCGAGGCCCGCTTCGATCAACCCATCAC
>NZ_CAWNYS010000571.1:3456-3874 GCF_963878295.1 Aeromonas sp. HMWF014
AGTCCCGTTCCAGCCAGCGCTTCCTCGCCGGTCAGGTCAACTTCTGTACCCTGATGCCGATGCGCTCCATCCCCTTCAAACAGGTCTGCCTGCTCGGCATGAACGATGGCGTCTACCCGCGCACCCTGGCTCCCATGGGATTCGATCTGATGGCGGTGGCATCGCGGCGCGGAGATCGCTCCCGTCGTGATGATGACCGCTACCTCTTCCTCGAGGCACTGCTCAGTGCCCAGCAGGGGCTCTATATCAGCTATCAGGGCTTCAGTGCGCAGGACAACAGCGACAAGGTGCCCTCCGTGCTGCTGGCGGAACTGATCGATTATGTGCGGCAGGGTTTCGTGCTGGCGGGGGATGAGAGCCTCGATGATGAAACCTCCGGCAAGCGGCTGCTCAACCACCTGATGGTGGCGCACCCGCT
>NZ_CAWNYS010000572.1:0-3796 GCF_963878295.1 Aeromonas sp. HMWF014
CTCGTGGGGCTCGGCACAGCGCACCGTCGCCACCAGAGCGTGATGACCGTAATCCCAGCTGGTGAGCGGAATATCCGCCTGCCGGCGCACCCAGGAGTGGGCGCCATCGGCGGCCACCACCAACTTGGCCGACAGGGCGCTGCCATCGTCCAGCAGCAGGAGCGAACCCGCCTCGCCACTTTGCAGGCTGGCGGCTCGGGCCGGGCTCAGCAGGCTGATGTTGCTCGCCCCCCCGTTACTGTCATCGAGAATCGCCTCCAGCAACGCCAGCTGAATGACCCGATTCTCGACGATGTGACCGAGCGCCGCCTGGCGCAGACCGGCGGCATCAAAGCCAATCTGGCCGAAGCTGTCTTGCTCCCACACCTGCATCTTCTCGTAGGGCTGCAGGCGGCGTGACTCGATCCCGGCCCAGGCGCCAACCTGCTGCAAGATGCGCTGACTGGCCAGACTCAAGGCACTGACCCGGTTGTCCGGCACGTCACCAAGCGCAGGATCGGGCAACTGCCCCTCCACGATGGCGATCTTGAGGCCGCTATCCTTGAGCGCGGCGGCGAGCCCCAGGCCTACCATACCGCCCCCAACAATCACCACATCCACGTTTTGCATCTGCATCATCTGTTCCTTTCGTGGCTGACCGTCGGGTCAGCAGGGGACGCCCGTTGGCATCAGCCCTTTCAATTCGCGTTTGACCGCTGCAGGGCGACGCACCTCATTTACTACGGCACACGTCAGCCACAAACCCCAGGGTACGGGAGGCCAGCGGCGCCTTGAGGCAAGCCAGCCGCCCCATCAGGGAGAGCGCCAGGTTGCGGCCCACCACCAACGGATCGTGGCCATTGGAGAAGAGCTGGGCCAGCGAGGAGGTGAGCCAGATGGTACGGGCCTGATCCTCCTTGCGCCGCTGCCAGTAACCGTTGAGCACAGCAAAGCTGCCGATGTCCTCCCCCACCGCGAGCGCGCCAGCAACCGCCTGGGCAAGCAGATCAAGATCGCGCATGCCGATGTTGAAGCCTTGCCCTGCGATGGGGTGCAGCAGGTGAGCGGCATTGCCCACCAGCACGGTGCGCTGAGCCAACGGATAGTCGGTGGCCGTCTGCACCAGCGGATAGACGTGACGCTGGCCGCATCGCTCGAAACGGCCGAGCCGCCAGCCAAACGCCTGCTGCAACCGGGCGAGAAAGGCGGTGTCATCCAGTCCCATCAGGTCATCCGTCTGATCCCGCCCGACGCTCCACACCAGGGAAGAGAGCCCATCCTGCATCGGTAGCAAAGCCAGCGGCCCCCCCTGGGTGAAGCGTTCGAACGCCCGCCCGGCAGGATCCACGGCGGTCTTGACCGTGGCGATGATGGCACTTTGCTCAAAGTCGTGACGAGTGACCGGCAGTTTGAAGTGCTGACGCACGAAGGAGTGACCGCCATCCGCCGCCACCAGCAGCCGGGTCTGGTAACGCTCGCCACTGGCCAGCACCAGGGTCACGCCCTCCTCAAGCGGCTCAATGGTCGAGAGTTGGGCCGGGCACCGCATATGGATGTGAGGACAGGTCGCCATTCCCTGTTGCAGTGTGATGCCGGCCGCCGACAGCTCGATCACCTGGCCGAGCGCAGGCAGTCCATATTCCGCCGCCGACAACCTGGCCTGGCCACAATGGCCCCGATCCGAGACATGGATCTGGGTGATGGGGGTGCAGTGAGGGGCGAAGCGAGGCCAGAGGCCGTGACGGGCCAGCGCATCACAGGTGCCCGCAGAGAGCGCAATGGCGCGGGCATCGAAGCCGGGATGGGCATTGAGCTCGGGGGCGCTCGCCTCCAGCAGCAGGATCTGCAGGGGCTCGCCGTCGGCACCTCGCAACGCGGCAAGAGAGAGCGCCAGCACGGCGCCACTCATTCCACCGCCGACGATAGCCACGTCGACATGAACCAGATCAGATTGAGACATGAGATGAGAGGAAGAAGCTGGAAACGTGGCCCCATGCTATCACAAAGCGGGGGGCCGGGATGCGAAGCCACGGGCAAAAAACGGCGTCACGACCATGATCTGGTTGAAAAAATGCCCGGCTTATCTCCATCAGGCCGGATAAAAGCAGAGCGCCACCAGGGCGCTCTGCGTTGTATTATGCTGTTTCTGTCGCAAGGGCCATCAGTGCAAGGTCGGCGGCGCGATCGGGGTATCGGGACGCTTGCCAAACTCCTCGAAGGTCATCATGACCCCCAGCCGTACATGCTCGTAGAGCACCAGGAAGGAGGCTTCGTTTTCGTCATCCTCCTGATCGAACTCGGCAGAGACCTGGGTGATGCTGGCGATGTCCTGGATCATCTCCTGCAACTCTTCGGACGCCCTGGAAAGCTCCTGCTGCACCACGCCAAACCCGGCCAGAAATGCCTGTGACCAGTCCACCAGCGAGTCGATACGCTCATCGAGCGGCGCCTCATCGCTTGGCAGCAGCAGCTCGACGCCCTTCTGGGCCATCAGGCTCTCGACTATCTCGTGATAGAGATCTGTCATCACCTGGCGCACCGGGGCCGGCAAGCCGAAACCGTCGTTGACCAGATCGTTGAAGGGCGGCAGCCAGCTCTTGTCATCCAGTGCCACGCCACCGCAGACGAGACCACAGATCACACCATGGGCCTCCACCGCCGTTGCCATCAGCTCATGCTGTTCCATCAGGTCGGCCACGGCCGTGTATTTCAGGGGGTTCGTTTTGCTCATCGAAGATCCGCTCAAAGTTCAGGCAAATATGCAAAATTAATGGTCAGGATCCTAGCATTCTCCCCCTTCCAGAGCCAGCAAGGCCTTGAAACTTCTGCATCTGCGCTATATAGTCCCGCCCAGTTGTCCACGTGGATAAAGGCGGAAATCAGCACCGCCGTATTGAGGAAGGCATGAGCACAGAGGCCGTAGAAATCGTCATTTTGGGACGTCCCTACAAGGTATCCTGTCCCTTGGGACAGCAGGATGCCCTGCGCCAGGCCGCCGACCAGCTGACTGACAAACTCATCGAGCTGCGTCAACGCTCAAAGGTCTCCAGCAATGAACAGCTGGCGGTGATGGCCGCGCTCAATTTTTGCCATGAGCTCTGCCTTGAAAAAGAGAAGAATCACCAATACTCTGAGACCATGGACAAGCGGATCAAGATGCTGCAACGCACCATAGAAGCGGCCTTGATCGAGCACGGACAGTATGGCGAATCCAGCGGCGAGGGCCTGCAGCCCTAATCGCGTACCGTTTTAAAATTCCCTGGGATGTTTGTCAGCCGGTTCAAGTCCCCGAGCCGATAATCATACCCACCAGGGGATCGGCCTTCTGGCTATTGCGCATGCTCGGCACGACCGAGAAGCCTGCGGTCAGATTCGATTCCCGCCTTGAACCTACGGTTCAAGGGCCCAAACCGGCAACGGCATCTCCGGGGTACCAACAGCAAAAAGCCCGTCATCCAGATGACGGGCTTTTTCTTTGCCTGCCGTTTACCAAGGCGCAGCGCATTCTTGTCTGCTCAGATTTCCCCCCGGTCGATGCCCACGCGGCACCGGCTATCGAGCCAATGACAAGCCCGCCAATGAGGGCAGGCTTGTCATTGTGACAGAAGACGATCAGACGGCCATCTGCTCGTGAGGCGAGCCGTGGTGGCGTAGCCAGGCAAAGCTCAGGGCCACCAGCAGGACCATGAGCGTCATGATAACCCCCAGGGTCACCTGCCCTTCCATCGGGAAGCAGGCTGCCAGCAGGGTGACTATCCCCGCCCCCAGGTTCTGCATGCCACCCAGGATCGCGCCGGCTGTTCCCGCCTGTCCCGGG
>NZ_CAWNYS010000572.1:3820-7903 GCF_963878295.1 Aeromonas sp. HMWF014
GGATGCCGCTACCGATGAAGTAGACGGCCGCGCCGCCTACCAAAGAAGCCGCACTTACCACGCCAAACAAGCCAGGCAACAGAATGATCAGCGACCCCAGCGCCAGGAAGACGATACCCAGACGCATCAGCTTGCCCTGACTCAGGCGAAAGCTCAGCTTGGCGGAGAGCCAGGCGCCGAACAGGTAGCCGGGCAGCGGCAACACGAACAGAACGCTCACGGTGCGGGCACTCAGCTTGAGCACATCGCCGAGCAGCACGCCGGCCGCCGCTTCAAACACTGCCAGACCGGCAAAGGTCGCCATCAGGCAGAGCAGGTTACCCTGAAAGCGCGGATTGCCCAGTACGTGGCGGTAGGCGGCGCCGACTCGCAGCGGCTGTTGCCGGGCAGCCTGCGGCAGGGTTTCACCAAACCAGGCCAGCAGTGCCAGGGTAGTCACGGCACCAAAGCCGAACAGGAACCAGTAACCGGCGCGCCAGTTGAACAGCTCGGTCAACCAGCCGCCCAGTACGGGAGCCAGCAACGGGGAGAAGATCACCCCCATGCTCACCAGGCTGTTGGCCCGGTTCAATTCGGCGCCGCTGTAGCGATCGCGCATCACGGTACGGCTCATGGCACCACCGGCACCCGTCCCCATCCCCTGGATCAGGCTGCCTACCAGCAGCGCGGTGAAGCTCGGGATCAGCTGAATGGTCAGAGTCCCCACCAGAAACACCATCATGCCGATAAGCAACACCGGACGACGGCCGATGCGATCTGACAGTGGGCCATAGACAAACTGGGATAGCCCGTACGGAATGAGGTAACAGGCCATCACCGCCTGCAACTGGCCGGAGGCCACGTTGAAGTCCCCCGCCATCATAGGAATAGAGGGCACATACAGGGTCTGGGTCATCTGGCCCACAGCGACCATCAGGATGGTCAGAAAAAACAGAGGGTAAAAACTGTGCCGATACATATCTCAGTCCCGAAAATCATCAAAAAGCTGCCGCATCCCTGACAGAAACCTGCAGAGGGGATCCAAAAAAAGAGTCAATCAAAGGTGAAAATACAAGGCGGAGAACCCGCACCGGCCGGGAGCAGGGCACTCCCTTGGCTTGGCGTGATCTTAGTGATTCAGATCACGAAAAACGAACGAATCTTTGTAATCAGCTTTCCCAAGTTTTTCTAATGTAACGGGGCAATTTGCCCCGTCAGCAATAAAAATCAACGCGTTACCATCCGCTGTGCCTGCTTGACCAGATCCTCCGGTGTCTCGTTGCGCGGCGGTATAGTAATCCCTTTCTGGCAGGCGGGTTTCTCTGCCATGCGCACCATCCAGGCTTGCAGATGCGGCAGACCCTCGATGGAGATACCACTCCAGTCATGAATGCGCACCCAGGGCCAGGTGGCGATGTCGGCGATGCTGTACTCATCGGCCAGGTATTCATGCTGCGCCAGGTGACTGTCGAGCACCTCGAACAGGCGGCGTCCCTCCTTCTGGTAGCGCTCGATGGCGGCCGGAATCTTCTCCGGGAAGTAGCGATAGAAGACATTGGCCTGCCCCATCATGGGGCCCACCCCGCCCATCTGGAACATCAGCCACTGGATGGCCTGGGAACGACGCTTGGGATCCTGCGGCAGCAACTTGCCCGCCTTCTCAGCCAGATAGAGCAGGATGGCGCCGGACTCGAACACGGCGAAGTCACCGTTATCCCGATCGACGATGGCCGGGATCCGTCCGTTGGGGTTGATGGCCAGAAACTCGGGCTTTTTCTGATCCAGCGCCGACAAATCCAGCGGGATCACCCGATAAGGCAGCCCCAACTCTTCGAGGGCAATCGCCACCTTGAAACCATTGGGGGTAGCTGCAGTATAAAAATCAATCATCATGAACTCCTTGTGATCCACACATTGGCACAGAGATGGCCACTACTGTGCTTATGCCAGATCGTTAACGACTACGGGGTAGACCCATGCGGACATCTTCCCGCGCTCCGGCATGGCAAAGCGGCACAATACGGTCAGTTATGACAAATATTGCACCGCTTTAACAGGCCGAAAGCAGGAAAGGAAACGCTAGCTATACAGCCCCATGGGTTGGCGCTGACGCAACAAGATGAGACGGGACAACAGCGGAAAATAGGACTCAAGCTTGCTCAATAGCACTCTGCTACAGGCGGGATCGGCCAGCTCGGATTCGTCCAGCACTATGCCATTGGAGACAAAATAGAAACGCGGATCCCGCACATCCGGCCCCTGAATGGTGAGGGTCTCATCCCCGCCGCGCATCAACAGCGGTAATACCGGCAAACCGAACGTCTCGCCGCTGCGCTGCCAGGCAAACTCGGGCCAGGGTGTATCGCCATCTAACAGCAATATGGCCGCCTCTTCTTTACCCGGCTGCCACAGTGATGGCTGGGCAATGCTCACCTCGTTGAAGTAGTCGCCATATCCGGTTGATGCTCTCAAGGCAGCCAGCAGACCTTGAGTGGTCGCTGCCGACGGTTTTTGACTGACTAATGACAGATTCATGATCCACGTCCCTATGCTCAATGCAGCCTGTTATTCGGCTACCGCCATAAGATTAGACCAAAAAGAGTCTGTATTGGAGCCGTCAGATCTGGCAGTCGCCAAGGTCAGGGAGAAGGCGTATAACGGTTGCCATTATCGAAAAGACTGCTATTATACCGCGTCCTTTTATCCCCCGTTCTTTAACATCCAGTGGTGAACCTATGCATCCGATGCTGAATATCGCCGTGCGCGCTGCGCGCAACGCCGGTCAAGTAGTAGTAAAAGCCTTCTCCCAGCCCGAAAACATCGAGGCCATCCAGAAAGGCAGCAATGACTTCGTGACCAACGTTGACCGTGACGCCGAAGCGGCCATCATTCACACCATCAAAAAATCTTACCCGGAACACAGCATCATAGCTGAAGAGTCTGGTGAGATTGCCGGAACCAATCCGGACTACCAATGGATCATTGACCCACTGGATGGCACGACCAACCTCGTCAAGGGCATTCCGCACTTTGCTGTCTCCATCGCCCTGCGCGTCAAGGGCAAGACCGAGCAGGCCGTCGTTTACGATCCCATCCGTGACGAGCTGTTTACCGCGACCCGTGGTAACGGCGCCCAGCTGAACGGCTACCGCATCCGTGTCGGCAAGGCCAAAGAGCTGGCTGGCACCGTACTGGCCACCGGTTTCCCATTCAAACAGAAGCACCACATAGAACCGTACCTGAAGATGTTCCAGAGCATGTTCATCGAATGTGCTGACATCCGTCGCTCCGGCTCTGCCGCGCTGGATCTGGCCTATGTGGCTGCCGGTCGCGTCGACGGTTTCTGGGAAATCGGCCTCAAGCCCTGGGATACCGCTGCCGGTGAGCTGCTGGCCAAAGAGTCCGGCGCCATCGTCACCGACTTCGTGGGTGGTCACAACTACGAAAATTCCGGCAACATAGTGGTTGCCAACCCGCGCGTCCTGAAAGAGATGCTCGGCAAGATCCGTGAAAACCTGCCTGAGTCCCTGGCCAAATAAGCCAGCGCCTCGCAGAGGCACGCACAGTGAACCCGGTCCAGGCCGGGTTTTTTTATGTCTATTGCAAAGCCATCTATCTGCAAAGCCGCAAAACAATCCTGCCCGGCACCAACCATACCCTCAGCCGGGAGCTTGATGTACACATGCACTCAGCAAGTGTCTTGCCACCGATATCAAGTCCCTCCCCTTTGCAACGACTCAATCAACCACAAAAAGGGGTTTATACACTGGGCGCCGGCCTTTTCAGTACTGTCTTTGCCAAATAACAAAACCCGGCCTGAGCCGGGTTTTGTTATCAATCCAACGGGGACAGTGCCTGCTCGGCGTGAGCCTACCCTGCACTGCCCTTTGTATCATCAAGCCAGACGGAAGCGACCTATGGTCTGCTTCAGGCCGGCGGCCAGCTGGCTCAGCTCCAGACAAGCGCGGGCGGTGTGATCGGCCCCGATGGCAACTTCGTTGGAAGATTCATTGATCCGCTCCACGTTGCGACCCAGCTCATCGGAGACCGCATCCTGCTCACCACAGGCACTGGCAATCTGAATGGCCATGTCGGCAATCTGGG
>NZ_CAWNYS010000572.1:7913-14794 GCF_963878295.1 Aeromonas sp. HMWF014
TCTGTTCGCTCTGCACCACGCACTGGCGAATCATATCGCAGCTTTGACCTGTCACCTCTTTCGCCTGGTTGGCGCGCGCCTGCAGGGTTTCTATGATGGCCACTATCTCGCCGGTGGATGCCTGGGTGCGACCCGCAAGGGTACGCACCTCATCAGCCACCACGGCAAAGCCACGACCCTGCTCACCGGCACGGGCCGCCTCGATGGCGGCGTTGAGCGCCAGCAGGTTGGTCTGATCGGCGATGCCGCGGATCACGTCCACCACCACGTTGATCTGGGCAGATTCACGCTCCAGCTCGGCGACCAGGGTCCCCGCCTGTTCAATCTCCTCGGCCACCCGGGTAATGGCCACCAGCGAGCTCTGCACATCCTGATTGCCGCGACGGGCCAGGGCGTTGGCGGAGCTGGCGGACTCAGAGGCGGTCTCTGTGTTACCGGCCACATCGGCCACGGTAGCCTTCATCTGGGTCATGGCGGTCGCCACCAGGGTGATCTCCTGCTGCTGGCTCTGGATCCCCTGCGCCGACTGTGCGGAGACGGCACTCACCTCTTCGATGGCGGTGCCAAGCTGGGTCACGGCGGCGACCACTTCTTCAATCAGACCACGCAGATTGTCCTGCATCTTGAGGGATGCCTTGGCCAGCATGCCCAGCTCATCACGACCTATGTGCTGGCGATCCAACTGATGGGTCAGGTCACCTGCGGCGATGGCGTTGGCCTGCGCCACCACGGCTTGCAGCGGCAAACAGATCTGGCGAGTCAGGAACCAGGTCATGGCCATCATGAACAGCAGCAGACCACCGATGCTCACCATGGCAAAACGGGTCACCATGTTGACGCTGTCGAGCAGGCTGCCACGATTCTCCTTCACGAAGCCGAGGTTCACCTCCACCAGGCTGTTGACCGACTGCTCCAGTGCACCATAGGCGGCGTTGGACTGGAACAGCTGTGCCTTGGCCTGGGCCAGCTGGCCTTGTACCAACAGCTGATCGACTGCATTGACCGAGTTCAGGTACTGCTGCCAGTCCTGCTTGGCACGGTTGAACACCTGGCGCTCATGTTCAGCACCCACCGTTGACTCGTAGGCACGGAAAGCGCGCTCGACCTTCTGGACACTGTCCTGAATACGGCCACGACGGGCCTGCAGATCGGCGGCATCGTCAACCATCAGCAGGGCGAACTGGGCCCGACGCACATAAGAGACGTCGTAGAGCAGCGTTTGCACCGAAAGCACGCTCGGCAGGGTGGAGTCGGTAAAGTTCAACACGCGGTCGCGCACGCCGCGCAGCTCGCTGGAGAGAAAAATACCGAATATCACGTTGACGGCAGCAATGACCGCAAAGACCACGGCAATCTTCTTGCCGATAGACAGATTTTTATAAAACATGGTGACTGGTGATCCTCAACTGCTGACAAGCAGGTGCACTGTGGCGATCACATCCGTGTGAGCTAATACCCGGACATTCCTGACGGGAGATGAGACGTTGCGAAAAACCAAGGGAAGGGCTGGTTTCGCGAGGGCGGCATGTTATCACAGAACGGCCTACTCCCTTCACCGGAATTCGCAGTGTGAAAGCAAGTTACTTTTCCTAACAACCAGACTTTCATCACAAACTATTTATAGCGACCAAAACATATCAAATCGTTAGCCGATGAATGCAATCGGTCAGCGGGCATGGACCCATGCCGCAGGCCCGCCTCGGTGTAATGCAACACCATGATGATGAGCATCCTCATCCGCTGCCAATCGAGGTCCTGCTTATGGATAACGCGTCGGCGCTGCCAGTTTCCTCCAGCTCAATCCCGCTACACGGGCTAGCGGTGCCCGTTATGGCCTCATCGGCGGACCGGCCGGCTTGGCCGCCAGTGCCATAGAGATCTATCACACGGTGACGCAGCCGGCATCGCTCCCAAAATAGATCGACAACCGGGATGGACACGTCAGCCGGGTCTGCGTCGTCCTCAGCAACCATGACAACGGCGCCATAGCGCGGCGGCAAGCCATCGGCGGGCTCTTCATCAATCGCGGCGGGATCCGCAACCGGACCCACTGCGACAAGCGGCTGATGAAACGGGGACATATCACTTCCACCTCTGTCCCCTTTTTATCTTCCTCCTGGCGATAATCTCGGAATGCTCGGCGCCATCGCCAACTTTTGTTATGATCCACAACAACTTATTCGGCCACACGGCCATCGAGACGAGGTGAGTGATGAAAGTAGGTATTATCGGCGCCATGGAACAGGAAGTGGCCTTGCTGCGCAGCCAGATGAACGAGCCAACCACCCTGCAACTGGGCGGTTGCGAGTTCTATCAGGGAATGCTGGCGGGCAAAGAGGTGATCCTGACTCGCTCTGGCATCGGTAAGGTTGCCGCCAGCGTCGCCACCAGCCTGCTGCTGGAAAAATTTGCCCCGGATTGCGTGATCAACACCGGCTCTGCCGGCGGCTTTGCCCAGGATCTTCATATAGGTGACGTGGTCATCGCCAGCGAAATGCGCTTCCACGACGTCGATGTGACCGCCTTCGGCTACGAGATGGGCCAGATGGCGCAACAACCCGCCGCCTTCCCCTGCGATGATAAATTGATTGCAGTGGCCCAAGATTGCATCGCCGAGCAAGGCAAGCATCAAACCAAAGTTGGCCTTATTTGTACCGGCGATCAGTTCATGTGCAAACCGGACGCCATCGCCAAGGCCCGTGCCGATTTCCCGCAGATGCTGGCAGTCGAGATGGAAGGGGCCGCCATCGGCCAGGTGTGCCACATGTTCAAGGTCCCCTATCTGGTGGTGCGCGCCATGTCAGACATCGCCGGCAAGGAACAGGTTGAATCCTTCGACGCATTCATCGAGGTGGCGGGCAAGCATTCGGCCGAGATGATCATCAAGATGCTCGGCAAGCTGTGATCGACCTCGCCACGCTGGAACACATGGCCGCCACTCCGGCGGCCATTTTGCTCGGGGCCGCGCTGCTGGAAGCCATACTGCCCTGGCCTGCCCAGTTCAGACTCTCCGCGCTGGTGCCCCTGCTGACCCGCTTGGGCCACAAGGTTCACCGTCCCGATGGCGCGCCCCAGCAGCAATTTCGGGCCGGCCTGCTGGCCCTGCTGGTCGTCTGGCTGCCATGCGCCGCCGGACTCTGGGCCGTGCGCAACCTCTCCCTCTCGGAGCCGCTGTTTGATCTGCTGTTTCTGCTGCTGATGATAGAATCGCGCCCGCTGCGAGAGCTGGCCAAGTCCACCCGTTCACTGGCATGTCAGGAAACCCTGGTGGTTGCCCGCCTGCAGGCCGCCCCCTGGCTCAGGCGTGAGACCGGCAAACTCTCCGTGATGGGGGTCACCAAGGCGGTCAGCGAGACCTGTGCACTGCGGCTGACAGGGCAGTGGGCCGGCCCCTTGCTCGGGTTTGCGCTGGCAGGCGTTCAAGGTGCCCTGCTGTGGCGACTCGCTCAATTGATGAACCTGGGCTGGAGCCCCAAGCAAGCGGCATTCAGCCATTTCGGCCGTGCCGCTGCCATGCTTTACCAGGGACTCTGTACCCCCGCCATCCTGCTGCTGGTACTGCCCCTTGGCCTGATCCGGCTGCGCCAACTGGGGGCTCGCCTGCGCACGGCAATACAGTGGCCCTACCCTGCCATGGGCGCCTTGTTGACGCTGCTGTCCCACTCGCTGGGTATCCGGCTGGGTGGCCCACGCTATTACCAGAACACCCTGTTCCGCTTCCCGGTGTTCGATGCGGTAAACGACCCTGATGCCAGCAGCGCACTGCGCTTGCTCAACCGGTTGCAACAGGTTGGCTGGGGCTGGCTGGCACTGGCACTCCTCTTCACCGCTCTGGAGCAACTGCATGGCTAGGTATGTCGCCCTGATCTGTCTGCTCTGTTGGCCACTGACGTTGCTGGCGGCTGCGCCGATGCGCATCGTCAGCCTCACGCCCCATCTGACCGAGCTGCTGTTTGCCATCGGTGCTGGCGATCGCATCGTCGCCACCGATGATGCCTCCGACTTTCCGCCCGAGGTGACAACTCGGCCACACGTGGCCAACTACCGCAGCATCAACCTGGAAGCCCTGCTGGCCCAGAAACCGGATCTGGTGGTGGCCTGGCACTCTGCCCAATCCCGCATGCTCGCTCCCATAGAGCAGCTGGGCATTCCCGTGTTCTACTCTGAGCCCACGGACTTCGCCTCCCTGGCCACAGAAATACGGGCGCTGGGAAAACGGTTGGAGCTGGAACAAGCAGCCAATTCCCAGGCCGATGCCTATCTCGCCAGATTGGCAGAACTCAAGCAACGCTACGGCCAGCCCAAGCATATCAAGGTGTTTTATCAGCTCTGGCATCCTCCTCTGACCAGCGTCAGCGGTGCCGCCTGGCCAGCTCAGGCCATCGAACTATGCGGGGGGGAGAACCTGATGGCCAAGGCCAAGATCCCCTACCCTCAAATCAGTCTGGAGCAGGTGATCAAGGCCAACCCGGCACTGATCCTGGCGGGGAGTCAAGATCCCGGCGCCCTGCGTCACTGGCAGCAGTGGCCCATGATCGATGCGGTCAAACACCAGCGCCTGCAACTCATCAACTCGGATGAGCTACACCGCTTCACCCCGAGGGCACTCAATGCCGTGCAGCAGGTGTGTGATGCCATCTCCCACCTGCAAACGAAGTAGCAACCCGCTCTGGTCATGACACCAAGATATTGAAAACAGAGACGCCGATATCAGCCGGCGTCTTGTTATGCCTGAACAGGCATTTTTTCAGTGGAAGGCATCACCTGCTGCTCAGGTATGTTTGAAGACATTAAGCCCGGCGAAGTAGGTAGAATCCTGCCGCTGGAACGCATCTGCATACATAACCTTACTCTCATCAAAGAAGTGACCGAGTATTGATTCAGCCTCTTTCAGCTTTCTTTCAAACTCGTCAGGTTCTACATTTACCAATGCCATCATCAAACTTATGATATTGGCATAGAAATAGTTTATCGAACCTATCATCACACGATAGAGATGACATTCACGACTCATGAGCAAGTAAAGGAGATAGTCATGGTGCCGTTGCATCAGGGCTAATATGGCATTGTGCTCACATGCCACGAGTTGCCAGTCTGCTCTAAGCTTATCTATAAGTTCATCAAAAAGTGACAAATTAAGCGCAGCATTGAAATCAAAACTGGTCATTTCAAAAGGTTGGAAACAGCTGTCCATCACCTCATCCATCAAGCGAACTTTATTCAGTTCAGGCCAATATGGCTGCAGCGATTCGATACGCTGAGGATTGGCGCCTTCTATATAAGCACCATCGCTACTATTGATGCAGCACAAATCAGGATTATCATTCAGCACACGTTCCATATTATGGATGGCGAGTCCAAACAAATGATTGATACGCACTTCCCCTCCAAAATTTCCCGGTGCAGGGAAGGTATCTTTCAGATCTTCATTATACTTTGCTTCTTTCTTGTCATTATAATAAAGGCTCAAACTTGAGTGATGTTTTCCCGCGGATTTGTAACCATTGTCGATGCCAAATAGATAAACCTGCTTGAAACCCAGCAAGGCCGCATAATTGAGACCTGTATTCCCAACAAACGGGTTGGAAAACTCAATGGAGTCATATTCAAATGCCTGACCAAAGGCACTGATCAGCATGGAAAACATGGGTTCGTTGGGTTTGAACGTCAATCCTGTCTTGCGGAAGAATTCTTTGCACTCAGGGTGGATGACATCAACACTCAGGAAGACGGTATCCTTGATAAAATCATCGGCATCCAAGATTCGCAGAAAATCTGCCGAGCTCTTGGTACGTTCTACCGCCACATAGATATCTGGTTTGACTCCTGCCTTGTGAAGCGCGCTGACGGCCGTACCACAGGCGATGATAATAGCCTGCTGCTGATGCTGCTTGATAAAATCAATGCTCTGATCCAGAGAAGGTCCATTGCCCACAACAAATACAGGTACCTGGCTGAATGCAGATGTGTCACGCTGTCGCTTGAGGAATGGTGTTCCCTCCTGCAGATGATTATGGCTATGGGCAAGTGCATAAATGTTATCGTCAAAAAATCCCCAACCCGTCTTGAGCAAATAGAACTCGCTCTCTACCTGATCTATCAGCGCATGCAATTTTGGTGAATGATAATGACAAAACGAGAAATAACTGGCCGACCAGAATGCTCCCTTGCGATGGAGGGCCTCCATCATGTCTGCCACCAGCAGTTGTTCATCTACACCGATGAACAGATGTAGACTAAGTGACTCTTTCTCCATATATTCAAGCAAGGTATGCCAGTCGAAGCAGTAAAGGGAAGCATAGAACATGTCGAGATCAGGTTCGAAGGCAAATAGATTCCTTATCTTGCACTGCTCATAGAGATAACCCAGTTGATAACCCAAGCCAATGCCGAACATGAGTGACAATGGAATATCTGCATTCAACACCGTATTTAATCTAAGGCCTTCCAAAGCAGCGTTATCTTTAAGCTTGGATATTTCATTGTTGTACTTTATATGGATTTGACCATCAATGTACCACTGGGGAACAAAATCGATGCATTGCAACACACTCTGTTCCATCACTTCGGTTATCTGTGCTTGTGCTTCGAAAAGTGGCTCCTCACCATAGAGTGCAACTTGCTCATCAAGCCACAACACATTGGGAATGCCATTTTCATTACAGAAGAAGCGAAATGGTCTGACAGGCTGGTAATCTTTGAAAAAATCATGAATACCAGGCATGTATTTTTCGAAGGCCGCCATATTAAGTTCATAACGGACAGGCAGCACCTCCAGCATGGCGGCTTCCTGCTTTTTTTGCAGTTCAAGGCGGGATAATTCATTTTCTACATGCGTAATATTCTTATTAAAATCCATTATATATGCCTAACCTGCATTC
>NZ_CAWNYS010000573.1:0-1596 GCF_963878295.1 Aeromonas sp. HMWF014
TGTGTATGCTCCTAAATAGGTGGGTTAAATGAGCTAGCACTCGACCAAACTCTTAGCAGTGACCATGCCAACTTTTCTCCTCATTATTTATCAATCACTTACCACCAATTCATAGCCTCAATCGTACAACCCTGAGCAAGTTTTCGCTCAAGCAGCGCACATATCTCAGCAAATATTGCTAAGACAGTGATTTAACCTAACAGGTGGGCAATAAGTTGCGCCTGTCAGAACTATTGACCACCATCATTAACATTTTTCACTAACGCAGCATCGATATTGAGCCGCACCAGCCAATTTGACCGTATCGCGCTGCAAGCCTCACCACACCTGTGTTTGTCCCGCCACCCCCCACTTGTTTTCACCGCTCCCGGTTTTGCATTCGGTTACAACTGGTATGCCTACGCTGGATTCATACGCCGCCTCTTTGTGAGCTCCGGCTCGATGGCCACCTGATGCGTAAAGGCGGCTTGGTGTGACGGAGGGAGGTTATAGTGGCGATCAGCAAACACCCCCTGCTCGCTGAAGCGCTGGGCAAAGTAATCGGAAAAGCGGGCTCCCTCCATTCCGACCAGCTCCTGCTTGTGCCGCATCAGAAACTCCCCTACCGGCTCAAAACCCTTCTCCTTCGCTGCGGCCATCGCCGCCTCATAGTCAAAGCTAGTGCGAATATTGCTCAGTTTTACCCCCTTCTTATCCCCCCGTGTTTGGAACAGTCGGGTGACCAGATAGCTCAGATTATGCAGCTGGGGCAGCTTGTTCTGGGAGAGATAGGAGTAGGCGAGACGGGAGAGATCCGTCTCCACCGTCATGGTGAAATCGAGAAGAAACGCGATACCCCGCCAGGGGTGTCGGTTGGTCTGTGACGCTATCTCCAGTTGGCTGGCGATCTCCTCTCGGTCGGGAGGGAGTATCAATGACTCCTGGGTTGGGCGTCGATTCATGGGCACAGCTACCTCTTCGGCCTCCTCAAAGCGGGGAGTAAAATATGCCTCCAGCTCGGCTTTGTTGCAGGCAACCAGGCTCGAAGAAAGCCCCTCATACTCGGCCCCATTCGGACTGAACGCTGGCCGCGTGCCCTCGCCAAGCAGCAGGGTGCCATCGATGAAAAGGTTGGGCTCGGGAGCATAAGGCAACATGGGGTCTAGGGCTGCGTAGCGGACTCGGGTCGCCATGTCTTCCCGAATGGCTGCCTCGAAGGCATCCAGCTTTTGCTGGTGTGCCGCTGGCATGATGTTATTTGGATAGCGTGCCGTCGTCATCACGATCAGCCTGTCCCGCTGCTGCGGCCGGTAGCCACCCGCTATCATCAGCGGGCGCAGCACACTCCCGTCCTTGTCTTGTGCCAGCAAGGCATCGATGCCTTTGAAGATATGCTGGCCGCTTTCCAAAGAGCGCGAACCGGTGTCGAAGTCTTGAAACGACAGATAGGGGCCCACCCCTGCTCGGCAAAGCGCCGCACCAAGCTGCGGGTCGCCTCGCTCTGCATCAGGGTGTTTCGCATGGTGCCGTAGGGGAACTTGTTGCCCCGAAATGTCATGGGCACGAGGTGCACCTCAACCGCCAGGTTCACCAGCTCCCCGCAGGCCTCTGCCACGG
>NZ_CAWNYS010000574.1:0-14480 GCF_963878295.1 Aeromonas sp. HMWF014
GCCCTCTGCCAGCAGCACGACCCGCTGTCGCGGGGCAACAAGCCACTCAGCTTTGCCACCGTGCAGGGGATGCTCAAGGGCTTTATCGATCTGGTGTTCGAGTGGCAGGGGCGCTGGTATCTGCTCGACTACAAATCGAACCATCTCGGCATGAGCCCGGCCGATTACAGCCGTCCGGCGCTGGAGCGGGCGATGGCGGAACATCGCTACGACCTGCAATACCAGCTCTACTCGCTGGCGCTGCACCGGTTGCTCACTTTGCGCTTGCCGGGCTACGACTTCGAGCAGCACTTTGGCGGCGTTTTCTATCTGTTCCTGCGCGGCATGCCGCAGGGGGGCATCTTCCATACCCGCCCGAGCCGTGAACTGGTGTTGGGGCTCGACACCTTGTTTAGCGCAGGCAGCGAGTCGCCTGCAGCGGGATCCCACCCATTGAATGAGGTAGAGGCATGAGCGACACCATGATCAGCACGGCGACCAGCACCACCATGATCGAACGGTTGAAAACACTGGCGCTGGCTGGCCGTATTCGCCAGCTGGATCTGCAATTTGCCAAACTGGTGGCCGATCTGGGCGGCAGCCCCGAGCTGGTGCTGGGGGCGGCGCTCGCCTGCTTCGAGCTGGGGCGCGGCCATGTCTGCCTGCCGCTTGAGATGCTCGCGCATTCCGGTAACGAAAAGGGATCCTTGCGCCCGTTCGGGCTGGATCCCCAGCAGAGCCGGGATCTGCTGCTGGATCTGGCGGATCCTGCCCGCTGGCCCGCCCTGTTTGCGGCCAGCCCCTTGGTAGGTACGGAACAGGATGAGGGCAACGCCCCGCGCTGGCCGCTGAGGCTCTGGCACGGGCGGCTCTATCTCACCCGCTACCACGACTTTGAACTGGGGGTGGCCCGCCATCTGCGCGCTTTGAGTGAACGAGCCGAATGGCCGGAGATTGCCCCGGCCCTGTCGCGGCTGTTTGCCCGCGACTATGGGTTGGTGTTCGGGGCGCTGCTCAAAGCCCGCCTCGTCACCGACTTCTCGGCTCGCCACTTTACCCTGAAGTATCTGGATCTGGTGTTCCCGAATGAAGTGGATTGGCCCGCCATCGAGGGGCTGCTGGCCAACGCACAGGCGGCGAGTGACCTGAGCAAGCTGGATGTGCTGGTGCCCGAGGCACTCTGCTGCAACGGCCAGAAACTGGCTGCGGCCACCGCGGCGGCGCGCCCCTTTGCGGTGATCTCCGGCGGCCCCGGCACCGGCAAGACCACCACGGTCGCCAAACTGCTCGCCATTCTGGTGGAGACCGGCCTGCAAGCAGGCAAAGCCCCGGCGATCCGGTTGGTGGCCCCCACCGGCAAGGCGGCGGCGCGCCTCACCGAGAGTATCGGCTCTGCCCTGCAGGCCCTCGATCTGCCCCCCGAGTGGGTCGAAGCGATCCCCACCGAGGCGGGCACCCTGCACCGGCTGCTCGGGGTGATTCCGGGGCGCAGCCAGTTCCGCCACCACGCGGGCAACCCGCTGCACCTCGACTTGCTGGTGGTGGATGAGGCCTCCATGGTCGATTTGCCGATGATGGCGCGCCTGCTTGATGCGTTGCCCAGCCACGCCCGCCTGATCCTGCTCGGCGACAAGGATCAGCTCGCCTCGGTGGAGGCGGGGGCCGTGCTCGGCGATATCTGCAGTTTTATCGAACAGGGCATCAGCCCCGCGCAGGCGCAGTGGCTCTCCCGCCAGACCGGCTACCGCTTGCAGGGCACGCCCGCAGGGGCACCGGTGCGCGACAGCCTCTGTTTGCTGGCCAAGAGCTGGCGCTTTGATCAGCACTCCGGCATCGGCCAGTTGGCGCGTGCCTGCAACAGCGGCGATGCCACGGCGGTGGAGGCAGTCTGGGGCATGGGCTTTGCCGATATCAGCCTGCACCCCTGGGCGGGAGAGGCCTACGACGCCTTGATTGCCCAGGGGGTGGCCGGTTACGGCAGCTATCTGAAGGCGGCTCGCGCGGGGGAAGATCCCGCCGCCGTGTTCAAGGCATTCAACAGCTTCCAGATCCTCTGCGCCCTGCGCGATGGCCCGTTCGGAGTGCTGGGTCTTAATGAACGGCTCGAACTGGCCCTGTCACGGGCCGGGCTGATTGCCCGCGATGGCGACTGGTATGCCGGTCGCCCGGTGATGGTGGTGCGCAACGACCACGGGGTCGGCCTCTATAACGGCGATATGGGGCTCTGCCTGCCCGATGAAACTGGCCGTCTCAAGGTATGGTTTGAGCAGCCGGACGGCACCCTGCGGGCGCTTTTGCCCAGCCGTTTGCCGCCCCATGAGACTGTCTACGCCATGACCATCCACAAATCCCAGGGCTCGGAGTTTGCCCATACCGTGCTGGTGCTGCCCGACAGCGCCAGCCCCCTGCTGACCCGCGAGCTGGTCTATACCGGCATCACCCGCGCCAAGGCACGGCTCGATCTCTACGGCGATCGCGCCCTGCTGGCACAAGCGGTACGGAAAAAGACCGAGCGTTATTCCGGATTGGCGGAGAGGTTGGGGGAGTGATTTGTGTCGGCGGCAATAGGGGATGCCGCCATGTTATTTTGTTTTGCGAATCAAAAATTCAGCCCTAGAAAATTAAATTGTGGTGATTGAAATATGAAAATGGATATTGAAACAAAACTAAAACTTTTTAATTCAATCCACGATAATCAAGGAATATATAGCGGAGATATATTTGGGGTTTCTCCACAGGAGAATGAATCCTATATTCAATATTTCTTTGACAATGCAGATGATTTTCTGGATGCTTTAGGTCATCGCTCTCCATTGATAACCAGTGAATACTTCCAGCATTTTCATAATTTTATTTTTAGAGGGCATGCAGATAGCCGATGGCTGCTTGAGCCTAGTTCCGTCAGAGAAATCAACTCGAAAAATAAATGGAGCCAAGTTAGCTGTGATAATCATGATGACTTTATTAGGACTGGGCAGGCTCATTTTAATGAGGTGGCGAACTTCTCGAAGTTTGTTATTGGGGCGGACAGACTGGGATTAAGTGTTGAAAGAGAAGTGTTGGAGGCTTGCATAACGTACTCTGAACGTATTTCAAATCCGATAAGCGAGAGCAGCTTTTTCAGTATAGGGTGGCCAAGTGATGAATCATATCGGTTGTTGGCGTTAGCTCAGCACTATGGTATGCCTACTCGTTTGCTTGATTGGACGACAGATCCTTTGGTTGCGACTTTTTTTGCAACCAAAAATGGAAAAAGTGAATCTATATCTATTTGGATTTTTCCTCAGCTTTTATTGGATTTAGCAAAGCTACTTAATGCTGTTAAAGTAATACACGTACCAAAAATAGATAATATGAACATACTTGCACAGTCTGGGCTATTTACTAATCATATATTTGTGCCAGAGGATGGTTTGAAAGCACTTGATCAAATCATTATTTCCAAGATTAACGAGCATCCTATGGCAATTGATGCTTTAACTGCTCTTAGCTTAAAGCCAAGGTTATTCATTTTGCCTGAATCGGAAAGGCATTCTCTTAGGAGGAAAATCCATCGGATGGGTATTGATTGGATAAAAATAGAACCATCTTTGAATGGTATTGTTTCTTCAATTACTGATGATGTCGAATAGTTTGTATCTCGTATGTTGGGCTTCGCAGGCTCAGCGCCAACCTACCGATTGTGTAGGTTGTGGCTGAGCGTAGCGAAGCCCAACGTTTACCGCGAAATCTCTTTTCCTTTTTCCTTCCCCTCATCCCCAACCCTTCTCCCCATTTTTTATCAATATGCGGGAGAAGGTAGATTTGGCTCCGTGGCTATATCCCGAATTCACACGCGATTGCCAACGCCATACCCCCTATGCGGGATGATCCCTTCTCCCTTTGGGTGAGGGGGCGGGTTGCCACAATGCCCACTTCGTAAAATCGGGTAGGGTGCAAAGAACGAAGTGAATTGCACCGCCCATATTTATCTTGCAAAATGGTGGGATACTTTTCGTTTTTAATGATAAATCAGGCAGTAAAATGATAATTCATAGTTTCGAAAGTGAACAGCGAAAGAACACGCTGCTTGGGGGGATTTTTTTATTGCTGCTTGTCCTATGGTTTTCAATCTTACTGTTCTCGCTTAGACTGTCACGTAAGACAGTTATTGCTGACACGGTTCCAGAGTTGCTCACCTATATAACTATAAGTGCGTTGTTTGGATTGGTTGGTGCAATTTTCACTGCTTTTCGATGTCCCGGGCGTGACGCCTTAAAACATATCACAAAAGCGTTTGGTAGTTGCTTTCTTATGATATTTATAACGTCATGGTATGGCTATGATATGTACGTCTATTTTTATCCAGATAAAGTGGTCAGTTATGATACGGAATATAAAGTGGTTCACCCCGGACCATCCAAAAGTAAATACGGCCGTTGTGAGGCAGGCTTAAAAATAAAAGATAAGCATACAGGGCATTGGTTTAATATTTGTTATAGTGATAATAACCTTGGTAAGGATCAGATTCGGGATTATGGTGAGGTATGGGTGAAAACTCGGGTTAACGAGGCGGGGTCATACTTGGAGAGCTACAAGGTATATCCAGAGAAATCTTATTTTTCTATCTCCTCACTTCCAGCCTCTCTCCTGAAAGGAAGTAAGGGATAAATCTCGTTACCGCTATCTGATTAAGTTACGCTAATCGATCCTGTGTGGCGGGCAATCATATTCCCGCTGCGATTTATCTGCCAAAAGGTGTAATGCGCTTCGCTTATTACACCCTACCTACACACGACAGGATGTCATTGCTTGAGACTTGAATTTAAAACTATCGATCTGGATCGGGATTACGAGCTTTGTGTGCAGGCGCGCAGGGATGCTTATTTTTGCAGCTTTCATACCCATGATGGTTTTGCCGACTTTATCGACGGTTATCGGGAGCGGATCCGCGAAAGGCTGGGGCAAGCGCAATGGCACTACATTCATGTCTGGGCGGGTGAACAACGTGTGGGCCAGCTGGAGTTTCGCAGTTTTTCCGATGAGCCCGAGACTGGCTATGTGCAGCTGATTTATCTGTTTCCCGAATATCGTGGCACCGGCTTGGCCGCTGGCTTGCAGGCCTATATCCGCCAGCAGTTGCTGGGGGCGGGCTGCAAATGGGCGCTGCTCTCTGTCAGTCGCACCAATGTGCGGGCCTTGAACCATTACCGGCGATCTGGCTGGGTATTCCTGCGTCCCAATCCGAAACATCAGGAGACGGATTTTTATCGGCTGGCATTGGCAGATTAACCTCGGCTGTTGAGCCCCGCCTCCCGCCCGATGATCCCATCCCCACCTTGCTCAATCGTGAGCGACATCCGGCCAATGAGGCAGACTTGAGTCACACGGGCGGGCACTCTGAGTAGGCCGCTGGCGGCCGATATCCAAATAAAAAGCAGTGATGTTGTGGGGTTATGGCTGACAGATTTTGGGCAATATGCCAAGGTAGCGTTTCACGACAGAACAGCGATTCCCCGTGGTGGCTCGGGGCAGAAGAACAAGGATAACCGCTATGCTGCAGGACAGTGACACGATCAGGATCTCGGATGTCAGCGAAGCCGTGGTGCACGGCATTCTGGAGGTGATCAGCGATGGCATCTGGGATTGGCATGCCAATACCGGTTTCGTCTATCGCAACACCGGCTGGTACCGGATGCTGGGCTACGAGCCCCATACCCTCGACAATACCGTCTTCACCTGGGAGAGCCTGATCCACCCCGACGATCTGGCGGCTGTGATGGCGAAGTTTGATCTCTGCCTGAGCGACAGCGTCCACGAATATCGCGCCGAGTATCGGTGCCGCACCCGCGATGGCAGTTACCTCTGGATTGAGGATTGCGGCCGCATCATTGAACGTAATCCCGATGGTTCTGTGGCGCGGATGATCGGCGCCCATCGCGATATCCACGCCAGCAAGCTGTTGCTGGCACAGCTGGAGCGGCGCAATCATTCGCTGGAGCAGCAGGTGGCAGAGCGCACCGCCGAGCTGGTACGGCTCAACGAGGCGCTGCAACAGAAGGCAGAAGAGAATCGCCAGTTGGCAGAGACCGATGCCCTGACCGGCGCTGCCAGCCGCTATCGGCTGGAGCGGGTCATCAAGCTGGAGTGCGAGCGGTCCCGGCGCTTTAAGCACGCTTTCTCTGTCATCGCCATGGATGTGGATGACTTCAAGCAGATCAATGACAACCACGGCCACAGCGCCGGGGATCAGACGCTGGTCAAGATAGTGGCGCTGGTGCGGACGCACATTCGCGAGATTGACCTCATCGCGCGCTGGGGTGGCGACGAGTTTATGGTGGTGCTGCCCAATACCGGTCTGGCCGATGGCAGGCTGGTTGCCGACAAGCTGCGAGAGCTGATCGTGCGATCGCGGGTCTGCGAACAGCTCGATATCACCCTGAGTTTCGGGCTGGCCGAATACCAGCCTGACGAGCCCATGAGCCAGCTGATGGTGCGGGTGGATCGGGCGCTCTATCAGGCCAAGCTGGCGGGCAAGAACCAGATCTGCGAATAGCTGTCACCACGGGGCCAGCGGGTTGGCCCTGGCGTGCCAGCGGTCGGATTTTTCTCTTTCCCCCCCGAATGCGTATTGACCGTTCGATAGCCTTGACTCCGCCTGAGAGCACTGGTCTGATGCGCGCTCTTTAATCCCCACGAGATATTAATCAATGAAAAAGAGCATCCTGATTGCCCTGACCGCACTGCCCCTGTTTGCCCACGCCGGCCTGATGGATTCCCTGACCGAGACAGTGACCAGCAGCGTCACCAGCAGCGTCAAAGAGATGGCTGGTAGCGCCATGGACAGCGCCTCAAACGAAGCGATCAAGAAGGCACTGGATATCAAGGAAGGCGGCTCCAGCAAGCAGGCCATCAAAGACAAGCTGGGCGCCCCGGCCAGCACCAAGACCGAAGCCGGTCTGGAAGTGTGGACCTATGACCTGAGCGCCCTGAACAAGGTATCTCCCATACTGGCAGAGACCACCAACACCCTGTTCAAGGATGCCGAAGCCGCTCAGAAGAGCGTCGTCATCAAGTTTGAAGGCGACACCGTCAAGACCCTGAACCTGGTCGACAAAGCCAAGGCTTGAGTCTGAAATAGGTGCATGAGAAGGGGCCCTTGGCCCCTTTTTGCTGGCTGGCGTTCCTCATCACGCCTCAGCGCCATGCATCCGCTGGCCAAGCGGGCGGGATAAACGAAAAAGGGTGGCCGAGGCCACCCTGTTGCAGGTCGAGACGCGTTTACTGGTGTGCTTCGGCGAACAGCTTCATCGCCTCGGCGTGCTTGGTCATGCCGTCGGCACGCAGTGTCAGGCTCTTCACAAACTCGGCCTTTTTGATCGGGTCTTCGATCTTGTCGAAGCGCTGCTGCAGGTTGGCCTGGATCTGCTCCGGGGTCATGTTCTGCATACGGGCCATCTTGTCATGGCGGCTACCGTGGTGCTTGCCGCCCATCATGCCGCCGGGGCAGTCGGTCATTGCGCCAGCCTGGGTGGTGGCAATGGTTTCGCTGGCGGCATAGGCGCCGAGCGGCAGGCCAAGGATCAGGGTGGCGGTCAGCAGGGTTTTGGTCAGGGTTTTCATGGTCTATCTCCTCGCGGATTGAGTTCGGGTTCGGCTTGCTCGCCTTGACCCTCAGTAAACACCCGACTGGTGTCTGAACTTTGCCAGTTGAAGCCTATTTTGTAGCAGAGTGTGGCATCTTGCTGATCCGGCACACTTTGACACAAACCGTCCGGCAGATTTTCGTATACTCGTGCCAGCTCTAACAGGAGAGGCCCTCATGAACCAAAACAGCACCCACATTCTGGTCGTCGACGATCACAGCGAGATCCGCGATCTGCTGAAACGCTTTCTGGAGCAGCATGGCCTGCGGGTCAGCTGTGCCCGGGATGGCAAGGAGATGAAGCGGCTGCTGGAGGAGCGGGAGTTCGATCTGCTGGTGCTGGATCTGATGATGCCGGGGGAAGATGGCCTGACCCTGTGCCGCGAGCTGAGGGCCAAATCCAGCCTGCCCATCATCATGCTCACTGCCATGGGGGAGGAGACTGACCGCATCATAGGGCTGGAGATGGGGGCCGATGACTATCTCGCCAAGCCGTTCAATCCGCGCGAGCTGCTGGCGCGCATCAAGGCGGTGATGCGCCGCTCCCAGGTCGAGCCGCAACCCGCCGCCGAGACCCTGACCCGAGATCTGCGTTTCGATCGCTGGCTGCTCGACATCAATCGCCGCGAACTGGTGGATGAGGATGGTGTGGGGCTGAGTCTCTCCACCGCCGAATTCGACCTGCTGCGGGTGTTTCTGGAGCGCCCCCAGCGGGTGCTGAGCCGGGATCAACTGCTGGATCTGGCCCGGGGCCGCGAGGCGGTAGCGTTCGATCGTGCCATCGATACCCTGGTGAGCCGGTTGCGGCGCAAGCTGGAACGGGATCCCAAGAACCCCCAACTTATCAAGACCATCTGGGGCGGCGGTTATCTGTTCGCCGCCGATGTGACCCAGGTGTAACGGCGTGGTCATGATCAAGCGACTCTGCTCCCGACTGTGGCCCAAGGGGCTGACCGGCCAGATCATCCTGGTGGCGCTGGCGGGGCTGATCCTGATCCAGCTGCTCAGTATCCAGATCTACCGCACGGATCGGGAGGAGGCGCTTGGCTTCGTCAACAGCCGCAACGCCATGCAGCGGATTATTGCGGTGGTGCGGCTGCTCTCCCTCTCTCCACCGTCACTCTATGACGAAATTCTCAAGGCGAGCCGCAGTGAAACCCTGCTGCTGCGCCTCTCCGACGAACCGCTGCAACCGGACAACCGCAGTCCCCGCTTCGAGCAGCTGGTACGCTCGCGCCTCAATTATCCTGCCGGCCTCGCCGTCGAGATCAGCGCCGAGCTGAAAGAGGATACCCAGCGCAGCAAGGCGTGGGAGCACCATGCCCGCATGATGAAAGACCGCAAGGGGCCGCCACCGCCACGGGATATGCGGCTCTATGGTTCCATCGGGTTGCCTCAGGGGGGCTGGTTACAGTTCAGCTCGCTGGTCGACAAGGAGGTGGGCAGCTGGTCGTGGCAAACCACGCTCAACCTGATGCTGGTCGCCAGCCTGGTGATCGGGCTGATGGTGCTGCTGTTTCGCCGCGCCACTCGCCCGCTCAAGCAACTGGCGGGCAATGCCGAGCGACTGGGACGTGGGGAAGACATAGAGCCGCTGCGAGAGGTGGGGCCGACCGAGATCCGCGAGTCGATTCAGGCTTTCAACCGTATGCATACCCGGCTCGATCGCTTCGTGCAGGACAGAACCCGGATGCTGGCGGCCATCTCTCACGACCTGCGCACCCCTATCACCAGCCTGCGGCTGCGCACCGAGTTTCTAGCCGATGGCGAGGACAAGGATCGCATCCAGCAGACTCTGCAGCAGATGGAGCAGATGCTGGCGGCGACCCTCAGCTTTGCCCGGGAGGAAGGTCAGCAGGAGGCGACCCGCGAGCTGGATCTGGTCAGCCTGCTGGTCAGCCTGTGCGATGACTATGCCGACACCGGCCAGCCGGTCACCTGTCTGGCGGAGGGCAAAGAGGTCTATGCCTGCCGGACCAATACCCTGCGCCGGGTGCTGCAGAACCTGATCGGCAACGCCATCAAATATGCCGGCAGTGCCGAGGTATCGCTGGAGCGTACCAAAGAAGAGCTGTTGATCCGGGTTTGTGACAACGGACCGGGGATAGATCCGGCGCGACTGGAGGATGTCTTCAAACCCTTCGTGCGGCTCGATGAGGCCCGCAATACCGAATCCGGCAGCGTGGGGCTGGGGCTCTCCATCGCCCGCACCCTGGTGCACCAGCACGGTGGCGAGCTGACCCTGCACAACCGCGCGCAGGGTGGGCTGGAGGCCAGGATCAGCCTGCCGCTGTGAGCCTGATGAGATCTGTGTGGGGAGGACGCCGACGAGGCGCCCTTCTCATGTTTATGTTGCCGTTATCTGACTGACATCACGCCAATTTCATACTCGGTCATGCTTGTTCTTCCAGCTTGAAGATGGCGATAATAAATGGCCGTGTAGACGGCTAATGGGAAGGTTGGTACAGGAATGGTGGTCTCTTCTGGTTTTGGATGGCGGGTGTGCAGTGGATGCTTCCTCCTGCTCTGTTTGCTGTGGTTGCCCGCCAGGGCTACGCCAGCCCCCAAACCTTTGATCGTGACCAACTCCAAGGCCTGGCAGCCCTTCTCCTACCTCAATGAGGAGGGGCAGCCGGATGGCCTGCTGATCGATCTCTGGCGCGAGTATGGCCGTGTCACCGGTCGCCCGGTCGAGTTCAAACTGGTGGACTGGCAGACCTCGCTGGACCTGATGCGTACCGGCAAGGCCGATGTCCACGGCGGCCTGCTCTGGTCGCCGGAGCGCAATCTGCTCTATGACTATGGTCAGGGGCTCTCCCGTCTCGATGCCCAGCTGTTCTTTGCCAACGCCCTGCGCGGCTCGGATGTGAACGACTACTTGCTGCACGAGAGTGTGGGGGTGGTGGCAGGGGGGTATGAGGAGTACTACGCCCGCAAGCACTTCCCCACCACGCACCTGCAAACCTTCACGGACAACGAGGCCATGATGCGTGCCGCCTTCAGTGGCAAGTTGGGTGCCTTCATCGCCGATCTGCAAGTGGCGAACTTCTATATCTACACCTCGGCGGATCCCAGCCGCTTTATCCCGATGCGTCACCTATACAGCGACGAGATCCGCTTTGCGGTCGCCAAGGGCAATCAGGCTCTGCTGCAGGAGCTGGAACAGGGGTTTTCCCGCCTGGGTGCGGCGGATCGGGAGCGGATCATTCACAAGTGGATGCATATCGAGACCGTCTATCCACGCCACCTCTGGCCCTGGTTACTGGCGCTGGGGGGCATGGTGTTGCTGGTCTACATAGTGCAGCTGCGACGGGCGGTGGCGAGCCGCACCGCCGAGTTGATCCAGGCGAATGCGCGGCTTGAGCGCCTTGCCGGCACCGACGCCATGACGGGGATCCGGAATCGGCGCGCCTTTCTACCCGAGTTTGAACAGCGGCTGGCCTGTGGGCAGGCTTCGGCCCTGCTGCTGTTCGACATAGATCGCTTCAAGAGGATCAACGATCACTTCGGTCACGGGGTGGGTGACGAGGTGATCTCGGCTCTGGTCGAACGGGTGCGGCAGGTGTTGCCGGCCGGGGCGCTGTTTGCCCGTATCGGGGGGGAGGAGTTCTGCATCTGCCTGCCAATGGCGGATATGACGGCGCTGCAGGAGTGGGCCAGCCGGATCGGTCGGGCAGTGAGTCTGCGCAAGTTGCAGACCAGTGCCGGTGAGCTGGGGTTTTCTATCAGTACCGGGGCCGTTTGGGTGCCGGATGGCATCAGAGCCGATGGCAGACAACTGTTGTTGCAGGCAGACAGGTTGATGTATGGCGCCAAGTCGCTGGGGCGCAATACCTGGCAGGTGGCGTGTTATGCCGAGGAAGAGGATTAGGCAGCAGAAGCGTAGGCCGCCGCCCCGAGGGGCGGCGGCTCGTCATCAGAAGTTGTAGGTCATCCCCAGGTTGTAGCGACGACCATCCAGCACTGTGCCGAAGCTGGTGTAATCCACCGTCTTGTCGAACAGGTTGTAGATGCCGGCTGTCACATTCAGGTTCTTGTTGGCCTTGTAGACCAGACCCGTGTCGAAGAAGGTGTAAGAAGGTGTGCCTTCTGCCATCTTGACCCGGCTCAGGTAATCAGAGGTCTTGCTGCGGAAGTTGACCCGTGACCAGAGGCTGACCGCTTCTGTGGTCTGCCAGTCGACCGTGGTGTTGAACATGTGGCGCGGCATCTGGTTCAGTGCCTTGCCTGCCAGCGGGCCGCTCTTTTGCTCGGACTGGAGGAAGGTGTAGCTGGAGCCGACCGACCAATCCTCGCTGATGGTCCAATCCATCATCCCCTCGACCCCGCGCATGTTCGCCTTGTCGATGTTGACGCGGTCACTGATGAAGTCATAGCTGTGACCATTGAGGGTACAGGCCGGATCGCTCTTGCTGGTACAACGACGCACTTCGGAGATCTTGTTCTTGAAGTCGGTATTGAACAGGGTAACCCCGGTGTTAAAGCCCTGATGGCCATTCCACAGCAGGCCGATCTCTTTACTCACGCTGGTTTCAGGTTTCAGATCCGGGTTGCCGACCAGCATGCCATCCAGGCTGCCACCGCCGGTGGCCTGACCCCAGTTGGCCGCAGACATCCGCAAGTCCGGCGACCGATAACCGGTCGAGACGCCCCCTTTCAGGGTCCAGCTCTGGTCCAGATGCCAGACACCGTAGAGACGTGGACTCCAGTGAGATCCGTAGTTCTGATCCCGATCCATGCGGGCACCACCCGTCAGGGCAAAGCTGTCGGTCAGCGACCACTCATCCTCGACAAACACCGCCCAGCTCCAGCGGGTCAACTGCTCAGCAGGATTGGCCACTTTCAGGGTATTGCCCTGATCGTGCAGATCCTCATAGCGATACTGACCACCGACACTCAGATAGTGATCCCCCAGCATAAATTGGGTGTGGGTATCGGCGATGGTGTTGGTGAGCTCCATCTTGCGACCGGGGTTGGTATTGGTTTCCTGCTGCAGATAGCTGCTGGAAGAGCCGAAATCATACTGGCCATCATGGGTCAGCGCGAAGTTGGTCCGCTCATAACGATTGAGATTGTCTTTCGCCTTGGCATCCAGCGAATTGCCTGCCGTGCGATCCCGATCCTGCAGGCTGCGGCTGGCCTCCAGATCGAAGCGGTTATGGTCGTCGGGCTGGAAGCTGAGCACAGCCGTGCCACTGCGGGTCTCCTGCTCGGCAAAGCCCTGGGGAAATTGGTCTTCGCCACGATGAGCCAGTTGGCCATTGACGCGCAGCCCCAACACGCCATCTATCAGCGAACCTGCGGTATAGGCGTTGGTCTGGAAGCTGTTACCGGCATCCTTGTTCTCCTGGAAGGTCGAATCAGCGTGAACAGCGCCCTGCCAGTCCAGACTGGTGGTCTTGCGGGTAATCACGTTAATCACGCCGCCCATGGCATCCGATCCATAACGGGATGACATGGGGCCGCGTACAACCTCAATCCGTTCGATGGCCTGCAACGGAGGCAACCAACCCTGCTCGATGCCCGGCCCATCGCTATTGGGACGAGTGCCACGGCTGTCGACCCGCTTGCCATCCACCAGCATCAGTGTGTATTTGGAGCCCATGCCACGAATGCTGATGTCGCTGCTGCTGCCACCCCCGGTGATCACCACGCCCGGTATGTCTTTCAGGGCATCGGTCACGTCGCGATAGGCGCGTTTTTCCAATTGCTCGCGAGTCACCACCGAGATGGAGGCGGCGGTATCCTCGATCTTCTGCTGGAAGCCGGAGGCGGTCACGACCATGACCTCCTGTTCGATGGCATAGGCGTGAGGGGTGAGGGCGGCGAGAACGAACGTGGTCAGCTTGTTGCGGTGCGTTTTTATCATGTTTGCCTGAACTCTTTGAGTAAGAAGATGCATTCATCCTTTGTGTCAATCTATGGGGTGGTTTCACCGCATCCTGCGTGAAATCGGGCTCGGGCAGGTTCAGTAGGACAATCCTCCCGTTTGCCGGCAGGCATTGTAATGATCACGAGTTCATATGCAAACGATAATCAATATCATTTCTGTTGTGTGGTCATGCTATCGCCAACCAGGAGATACAGAAGGAGAGAACGGAAGAAAAAGGGGTGAAGCGGAATGGCGAAGAAGAGGTAAATGGGGGAGGGGAAATGCTGAATCGCAGGCAACAAAAAACCCGCCTAGGCGGGTTTTTTTAATTCTTGCAGAAGGTCTTCTCAGCAGGCGTTAGCGAGCGTGAAGGCTTTCTTACTTGAATTACAGACCAACTACGTTGGCAGCAGCCGGGCCTTTCTGGCCTTGCTCGATGGTGAACTCAACGCGCTGACCTTCGTCCAGGGTTTTGAAGCTGGTGGACTGGATAGCGGAGAAGTGTACGAACACGTCTTTGCTGCCGTCAGCCGGGGAGATGAAGCCAAAACCTTTCTCAGCGTTGAAGAACTTAACGGTACCAGTCATTTTGTTAGACATAATAATTTCCTTGAATAGTATTTGAAGTGCCAAAATGGCAATCTATGATTTTTCGTCAGCAATACGTATGGGGAGCACTAAAGAAGGAGAATTATTTAATAAGAACTATCCTTAGATAACTCTTATGCTAATCACTGCTTTACTAAAATGACTGCCTAACATAATCAGGTCTGAACTACCGAACCATCGAGAGAGATTAAAACACGCTCTCTTTTTTAAAGCAAACTTTATCTCAATATTAATTTTCGGTTAGCCAAGTGCTACCTACTCATATTGCCATGTGAACCATCGGGTGTGTGTGGCGGGGTTGGGCGTATCTCCTTGCCGGGACAGGTGTTTGGCCTGTCTCAGTCACGTGTCCTTGGTGAACATGATGAGTGTTTGCCGGTCGGGCTTGTACAGATG
>NZ_CAWNYS010000575.1:0-1670 GCF_963878295.1 Aeromonas sp. HMWF014
GTGCTGGAAGGGGCCGGAGGCAGCGTGACCCAACTCGATGGTTCACCCCTTGCGTACAACAAGCCTGACATCCTCAATCCCTGGTTTGTCGCCCGGGCGTGAGCCCGCTTGTGATACCGTAGAATAGAAAGAGGCCGGACTTGGTTGAACACCAGCGTCCGGCCTCTTTGCATCTTGGGAATGGCGTTCTGTTAGAACACCTTTTTGAACGGTTTGATGGTCACCTTGGCGTAGACACCGGCCGCCACATAGGGGTCGGCATCGGCCCAAGCTTTGGCATCGGCCTGACTGGCAAACTCGGCGATGACGGTACTGCCGGTAAAGCCTGCATCGGCCGGATCGTCGGCATCGATAGCCGGGTTGGGGCCGGCGGTCAGCAATCGGCCTTCATCCTGCAAGGCCTGCAGCCTGGCCAGATGGGCAGGGCGCACTTGCTTGCGCAGCGGCAGGCTGCTCTGAACATCTTCGGAGTAGATGAGATACCACATGAGAGGATCCTTTTCTGATGAGGGTTATTTTTTCAGCTCGTTCTTTTGTTCGGCAGGGATGTGGCGGTAGAGATAGACGCCACTGAGCAGGGTAAACACCAGTGTCATCCCCAGCAGGCCGAACACCTTGAAGTTGACCCACATCTCTTGCGGCAGGCTAAACGCCACGTAGAGGTTGAGCAGGCCACAGACGGTAAAGAAGCCAACCCAGCCGAGGTTGACCTTGTCCCAGACGGCATCGGGGGCTTGCAGCTCCTTGGCCAGCATCTGTTTGATCAGGTTCTTGCCAAAGCCGTAGCGGCTGATGAGCAGACCCAGCGCGAACAGCACATTGATGATGGTCACTTTCCACTTGATGAAGGTGTCATCGTGGAAGAAGACGGTGAGGCCGCCGAAGAAGCCGACCAAGATGAAGGTGAAGAGCTGCATCTTCTCGACCTTGCGATAACGCACCCAGCTGTAGATGAGTTGCAGACCGGTCACCACGACCAGGGCGCCGGTGGCCGTGTAGATGTCGTAGAACTTGTAGACCGCGAAGAAAACGATAAGTGGAATAAATTCAATAAATTGCTTCATGTCTGGCGCGTAGCCCTCAAGAGTAGACCTCAAAATTTTGTCCAGTTTACCTGCCCGATGGGCAACGGCAAATGAATAAGACCGCCCATTTTACGTCCCGTTCCCTGATGCGGCGCTAGCCAAATAGCTGGCGGGCAAGGGGCTCGCCCAACCGTTTTTGATCCGCCAGTAGCTCGCGGATGTGGCGCTCTTCGATAAGCGGGTTGAGCAGCACGGCGCGCAGCAGGGTGAGCGGCTGGGCACCGTAGCGCCCCACCGCCCGCTGGGTGCGGGAGACAAAGCTGTGCCCCTCGGCCCGCTGGGCTTTTTGCAGGGCCACGTTGAAGTCGTTGATCTGCGCATTGGCCGCTTCATCCAGTGGCTTGCCCTGCAGGTGGGGCGGAATGCAGCGGTAGGAGAGCAGGTTCATCACCGGTGCCGACATCAACTCGAAAGCGGGGTCGCTTGCGATGAGCTCTGCCATCTGTCGGGCGCGGTCGTAGTTGGCCTCGATGAGATGGGCGTAACCCTGCTGGCCAAACAGCTGGAAGGCGGCATCCAGATAGAGCGCATTGGCGGGGCGGGTGCCCTCCAGCGTAAAGCGGCCCTGATCGAACGAGGTGGCAC
>NZ_CAWNYS010000576.1:0-11842 GCF_963878295.1 Aeromonas sp. HMWF014
GACCATGGGCAGGTAGATAAACAGCAGCCCCAGCCACAACATCAGCTTGGCAAAACCGAAACGCTTCATACCTTGCCCTCTAATTCTTTCGCCTGGTTGCGGTTAAACAGGATGATGGGCACGATAAGCACTGCCAGCATCACCACCGCCAGGGCAGACGCCACAGGCCAGTCGCGGTTGTTGAAGAACTCCTGCCACAGTACCTTGCCGATCATCAGGGTCTCGGGGCCGCCGAGCAGTTCCGGGATCACGAATTCGCCCACCACGGGAATGAACACCAGCATGCAGCCGGCTATGATGCCGTTCTTGGACAGCGGCACCGTGATCTGCCAGAAGCGGGTCAGGTTGCGGGCACCGAGGTCAGAGGCCGCCTCCAGCAGGCTCTGATCGTGCTTGACCAGGTTGGCGTAGAGCGGCAGCACCATGAACGGCAGGTAGGAGTAAACGATGCCGATATAGACCGCCAGGTTGGTATTGAGGATCTGCAGCGGTTCATCGATCACCCCGATCCCCAGCAAGACGCTGTTGAGCAAACCGTTGTTGCTGAGGATCCCCATCCACGCATAGACCCGGATCAGGATCGCGGTCCAGGTCGGCATCATGATGAGCAGCAGCAGAACGGTCTGGGTCTCCTTGTTGGCCCGCGCGATGGAGTAGGCCATGGGATAGCCGATCAGCAGACAGAGCAGGGTGCTGACGAAGGCAATCTTGAGAGAACCGAGATAGGCCGCTATGTAGAGTTCATCCTCCCACAGCAGCAGGTAGTTGCCCATGTTGAGCAAGATGGTGAGCTGATTGTCGGCCCAGCTCACCACGTCCGTGTAGGGCGGGATCGCCACGTCCGCTTCGGCGAAGCTGATCTTCACCACTATGATGAAGGGCAGCAAGAAGAAGAGGAACAGCCAGAAGAACGGAATGCCGATCACCAGCTGGCGCCCACCCAGTCGCTTCAGTCGTCTCAATGCCTTCATGATTGCAACACCACGCCGCTGTCATCTTCCCAATAGAGGAACACCTGATCATCCCAGGTTGGCCGCTTGCCGTGGCGTTCGGCGTTGGCGATGAAAGCCTGAACGATTTTGCCCGAGGGCAGCTGGATGTGGTAAACCGAGTGGCCGCCCAGATAGGCGATGTCATAGACCTCACCCTTGGTCCAGTTGAAGTCCGGGTGCTCAATCTCGGTCGGTTTCTGGGTGCTCATCAGCAGTTTTTCCGGCCGCAGGGCGTAGGTCACCTTCTTGTTCTCGGCGCGGGAACTGATGCCGTGGCCCACGTAGATGGGTTGTTCCAAGTCGGCGCAGGCGATGGTGGCATGGTCCTGCTCATCCTCCACCAACAGACCGTCGAACAGGTTGACGTTGCCGATAAATTCGCACACCAGCCGGCTGGCCGGAGTCTCGTAGATATCCATGGGGCTGCCGATCTGCTCGATGCAGCCCAGATGCATAATGGCGATCCGTTCGGCCATGGTCATGGCCTCTTCCTGATCGTGGGTCACCATGACGCAGGTTACACCGACGCGCTCGATGATCTCGACCAGCTCCAACTGCATCTGCGAACGCAGCTTCTTGTCCAATGCTCCCATGGGTTCGTCCAGCAGCAACAGCTTGGGGCGCTTGGCCAGGGAACGGGCCAGGGCGACCCGCTGGCGCTGACCACCGGAGAGTTGGTGCGGCTTGCGGCGCGCATACTGGGTCATCTGCACCAGCTTGAGCATCTCCTCCACCCGCGCATTCACCTCCGCCTTGGGCAGGCCATCCTGCTTGAGACCGAAGGCGATGTTCTGCGCCACCGTCATGTGGGGGAACAGAGCGTAGGACTGGAACATCATGTTGATGGGACGTTCATAGGGCGGCATGTCGGTGATGTCGACACCATCGAGAAACAAGCGCCCCTCGGTGGGGCGCTCGAATCCAGCCAGCATCCGCAGCAGGGTCGACTTGCCGGAACCGGACCCCCCCAGCAGGGCGAAGATTTCGCCCTTGTGGATGTTGAGGGACACGTTGTCGACCGCCAGCGTTTCATCGAACTGCTTGCTTACCCTGTCAATCTTCACCAGCACTTCTTTGCGCTGCTGGTTGCCCTCGAGGGCTTTCTTGTAGGCACTGGAGGCTATCGCCATTACCAAACTCCCAAACGTGATACCGGCCTGGGCCGATCCATAAAACAGTCTGGCGCCCCCGAACGGGCGCCAGGTTAGGTTCCGGACTTGATCTTGGTCCAACTCCGGGTGATCAGACGCTGCACCGCACGGGGATGTGCCTGCTGCACATACAGCCGTTCCAGCACCGCCTGGGGTGGATAGACGGACTCGTCATCACGCACGCTCTCGTCCATGTACTCTCCCGCCTTGGCATTGGGATTCGCATAGCCCACATGGTTGCTGATCTTGGCTATCACCTCTGGCTGGAGTACGTAGTTGATCAGGGCGTGCGCCTCTTTCACATTGGTGGCATCCGCCGGGATCGCCATCATGTCGAACCAGAGGTTGCCCCCCTCTTTCGGGATGCTGTAAGCAATCTTGATCCCCTTGCCCGCCTCGTCGGCACGAGCCGCCGCCTGCAATATGTCGCCGGAGAAGCCGGCTGCGACGCAGATGTCGCCATTGGCCAGATCGCCTATGTACTTGGAGGAGTGGAAGTAGGCCACATAGGGTCGCACCTTGAGCAACTGGCTCTCGGCACGCTTGAGATCGGCCGGTTCCTGGCTGTTGGGATCTAGCCCGAGATAGTTGAGCGCCGCCGGGATCATCTCGTCGGCAGAGTCGAGAAAGGCGACGCCGCAACGGGCCAGCTTCTGCATGTTTTCCGGCTCGAAAATCATGGCCCAGGAGTCAATCTTGTCGACCCCCAGCACGGCCTTGACCTTGTCAACGTTGTAACCGATGCCATTGGTACCCCACAGGTAGGGCACGGCGTACTGATGACCCGGATCCACTTTGTCGAGCTGCTTGAGCAACACAGGATCCAGATTGACCAGATTGGGCAGCAGGGCAGGATCCAGCTTCTGGAACGCGCCGGCCTTGATCTGCTTGGCCAGGAAATTGTTGGAAGGCACCACCAGATCGTAACCGGTGCGTCCGGTCAGCAGCTTGCCTTCCAGGGTCTCGTTGGAATCAAACACGTCGTAGACGGTCCGGATCCCGGTTGCCTGCTGAAAGTCACTGAGGGTGGTCTCGCCGATATAATCGGACCAGTTGTAAAAATGAACCACTGGGGCTGCCTGGGCCACGTTTGCCAACCCCAACGCCAGGGCCATCGTCACTATCTTGGTTGTGTGCACGTATATCAGTCCTCATGTTTTTTGGTATGCCAGTGCGCATCCATGCGCGCCGTCCAACCTGTCGGGTTGCCACCACCCTCCCGGCCGAACTGCAGACCGGGAGGGGCACTCATCACTTACTTGCCTGATTTTATCTTGGTCCAGCTGCGGGTCATCAGACGCTGCGTCTTGGCCGGCAGATCCGGGAAGGTATAGATCTTCTTGAGCGTCTCCGCATTCGGGTAGATACCCGGGTCGGTACGGATAGGCTCATCCACCAGCGGGGTCGCCGCCCTGTTGCCGTTCGGGAACTGCACCACGTTGGTGATGTTGGCGATCACTTCCGGCTTCATCAGGTAGTTGATGAAGGTGTGGGCGGCCTCGACGTTCTTGGCATCGGCCGGAATGGCCAGCATGTCAAAGAAGCTGCCAGCCCCCTCTTTCGGAATGGTGTAGGTCAGGGTCACGCCGTTCTTGGCCTCCGCCGCCCGCGCCTTGGACTGCTGCAAGTCTCCCGAGTAACCGACAGCGACACACAGGTTGCCGTTGGCCAGATCCGAGATGTACTTGGAGGAGTGGAAATAAGCGGTATAGGGACGGATGGAGAGGAACAGTGCCTCTGCCTGCTTCAACTCGTCCGGCTTCTGGCTATCCGGTTTGAAGCCCAGATATTGCAGGGCAGCCGGCAGCATTTCGGTCGGTGAGTCGAGGAAAGAGACACCACACTCTTTCAGTTTGGCCATGTTCTCCGGTTTGAACACCAGGTCCCAGGAGTCCACAGGCGCGTCCTTGCCCAGCACGGCTTTCACCTTCTCGGCGTTGTAGGCGAAGCCAATGGTGCCCCACATGTAAGGAATGGAGTACTGGTTGCCCGGGTCGCTCGGATCGAGCGCCTTCAACAGGTCGACATCCATGTTTTGCCAATTGGAGAGCTTGGACTTGTCCAGCTTCTGGAACACGCCCGCCTTGATCTGTTTGGCCAGGAAGGGGTTTGACGGCACGACTATGTCGTAGCCCGAACTGCCCGCCAACAACTTGGCTTCCAGCACCTCGTTGCTGTCGAACACGTCGTATACCACCTTGATGCCCGTCTCTTTCTGGAAGTTTTCCAGGGTATCCGGCGCGATATAGTCGCTCCAGTTGTAGACGTGCAACACCTTGTTCTCAGCCATCGCCCCGGTACTCATCATGACCAGCGCGACAGAAGCGGCAATCATTCCCGTTTTGAAAGACATCGTCCTTGTCTCCTAAGCAAATTGTATGCGCAAGCCAACCTGCCCGGCACTCACCTAACCTTTCAGCTTTGCAGCCGTCAGATCCAGACTGAGCCTGGCCAGATTGACCAATTCATCCACCTGTTCCTCAGTGATCACCAAGGGGGGCGATATGATCATGGTATCGCCGACAGCCCTCATCACCAAGCCATTGTTAAAGCAGAACTCCCGGCAGGTCATACCGGCCTGCAGCGCAGCCGGGAAGCGGCTGTTGGTCTGTTTGTCCTGCACTATTTCCAGCGCGGCCACCAGGCCTTTGCCACGGGTTTCTCCCACCAGCGGATGCTCTGCCAGTTCGCGCCAGCGGCGCTGCAAATAGGGGCCGATATTATCATGGATTCGCTTAACTATGCTTTCGTTTTGCATAAGCGTAATGTTGGCGATAGCGACGGCACAGGCCACCGGATGCCCGGAATAGGTGAAGCCGTGGTTGAATTCGCCGCCCTCCTCCACCAGCACCTTGGCGACCCTGTCACCCACCATCACGGCCCCCATCGGCAGATAGCCGGAGGTGATCCCCTTGGCCAGGCACATGAGGTCCGGCTTGATGCCCAACCCTTCGCTGGCGAACCAGTGACCGGTACGGCCGAAACCGCAGATCACCTCGTCGGCGATGAGCAGGATGCCGTAGTGATCGCAAATACGCTGGATCTCGGGCCAGTAGCTGTCGGGCGGGATGATGACACCGCCGGCACCCTGGATGGGCTCGCCGATAAAGGCGGCGACCTTGTCCACCCCCAGTTCCAGTATCTTCTGTTCCAGCTGGCGGGCGCGCTCCAGACCAAACTCATGGGCACTCATCCCCTGCCCCTCACCGAAGTGGTAGGGCTGATCGATGTGCACTATGCCGGGGATGGGCAGGCCACCCTGGGCATGCATGCCCTTCATGCCGCCCAGGCTGGCGCCCGCCACCGTCGAGCCGTGGTAGGCATTGTGGCGACTGATGATCACCTGCTTGTCCGGCTGCCCCTTGCTGGCCCAGTAGTGGCGTACCATGCGCAGTACGGTATCGTTGCACTCGGAGCCCGAACCGGTGAAGAAGACGTGATTGAGATGGGAGGGGGTGATCTCGGCCAGCAGGGTCGCCAGCTCGGCCGCAGGCGGGTGGCTGGTCTGGAAGAAGAGGTTGTAGTAGGGCAGTTGCTGCATCTGTTTGGTGGCGGCATCCACCAGTTCCTGCCGACCATAACCCATGTTGACGCACCAGAGACCCGCCATCCCGTCCAGGATGCGGCGCCCCTCCGAGTCTTCCAGATAGATGCCTTCGGCCTTGGTGATGATGCGGCTGCCCTTCTTGTTGAGCGCCTGAAAGTCGGTAAAGGGGTGCAGGTGGTGGCTGGCATCCAGCTGTTGCCACTCACGTGTGGTCTGCTTCATTGCTTGCTCCTCGGTTCCTTCGATTTAAGCGAGACGGTTTCGTCAGTCGGTGAGGACGGCTGGCGCGCTCACAGCACTGCCACTCACCGGTGGGGTGTTGATGCGATATGAGCAGAGGGGAGGCCGTCATTGGCCTCCCCGTATCTGGGCGGCGCGTGGCAAGCACGCATCCGGATCACACGTTCAGCAGCAGGAACTCCCGCTCCCAGCGGCTGATCACCCCGAAGTAGGTCTCGTACTCCTTGCGCTTGACCGCGACAAAGGCCCGGATGAAGCGCTCCCCCAGCATCTCCTTGATGGGCTCGCACTGTTCCAGGTGGCTCAGGGCCTCCTCCAGCGAGCGGGGCAGGCTGTAGGGCAGATCATAGGCACTCGACTTCATCTCCTGCAGCGGCTCGAGCTTCTCCATCATGCCGAGGTAACCACAGGCCAGGGTGGCGGCCAAGGCCAGATACGGATTGGCATCGGCCCCGGCGAAGCGGTTTTCGACCCGGCGCGCACTGGCCTCGGAGAAGGGCACGCGCAGGCCGCAGGTGCGGTTTTCCACCCCCCACTGCACGTTGCGCGGCGCGCTCTCGCCGAAGGTGAGGCGACGGTAGGAGTTGACGTTCGGCGCCAGCAAGGCAGTCACCGCCGGGGTGTACTTTTGCAGACCCGCGATGAAGTGCATGAACTGCTCGGTATTACCGCCATTTTCCGTGCCGAACAGGTTGCGACCGTCCACATCTTCCAGGCTCTGGTGGATGTGCATGGCGGAGCCCGGCTCGTCGCTCATCGGCTTGGCCATAAAGGTGGCGTAGATGCCATGCTTGTGGGCCGCCTCACGCATGGTGCGCTTGAACAGGAACACCTGATCCGCCAGATCGATGGCATCGCCGTGCAGGAAGTTGATCTCCATCTGGGCGGCGCCGGATTCGTGGATCAGGGTGTCCACTTCCAGCTCCTGCGCCTCACAGTAGTCGTACATGTCCTCGAAGATGGGGTCGAATTCGTTGACCGCATCGATACTGAACGACTGGCGGGCCGTCTCGGGACGGCCATTGCGGCCAATGGGCGGCACCAACGGATAGTCGGGGTCTTCGTTGCGCTTGACCAGATAGAACTCCAGCTCGGGCGCCACCACCGGCTTCCAGCCCTGTTTCTCATAAAATGACAGGACCCGACGCAGCACGGAGCGCGGCGCTATGTCGATCAGCTTGCCATTGATGTCGAAACAGTCGTGGATCACCTGAGCGGTCGGCTCCAGCGCCCAGGGCACAAAACGAATGGTGTTGGGGTCCGGGTAGAGCTGCATGTCCCGCTCCAGCGGGTCTATCATGCTGTCGTCATCCGGGTACTCGCCGGTCACCGTCTGGGTGAAGATGACCTCGGGCAACCGCATGCCCCCTTCGCGCAAAAATTTGTTGGCTGGAATGATCTTGCCTCGGGCATTACCGGTGAAATCCGGAAACAGGCACTCCACTTCCGTGATGCGATTGCTCTCCATCCAGCCCTTGATACTGTCCATGTTAAACCCCGACTTTACGATTGCCATTGGCAAAGGTGTCTAATATATGGAACACCTCTGTTATCAAATTGTAATCAGCACCACCATAAAAGCCCGCCGTTATAGCCAATGTCAAGCAGTGGTGTTTAAAAAATGATAAGTAACGGTGCATATAATGACCATGGCGACACCAAATACTAAACACCCTGGTGCCCTCAACGCTGACTGCAATCCCGGTGCCACCGAAGGGGCCTGATCCCCCATCTTCTCAGTCAGTCCCTGTCCGAATCGGGTCATTTTTTTGCAAGGGCGCACAATCCTTGCCCTATTTGCTTTGCATACCTGCTTTTTTTTGGTACAAGGCCCGCCCTGATTTGCACTCTCCTGCTTGGATTTGGTGCAAATGCAGGACACAGGGCTTGGTCTGCAAGCAGACAGCCCCCATAAACAGGGATAATTGGGTTAGTAACTGACTGGTAGTAAACCGTATGTGTGATTTCATGACTAAAGACCAACTGGCCTTTTACAAGGGGCAGATCGAGCGCCAGATCCTCGAACTCGAGGATCGCCTCAATTCCCAGGCCAGCCAGGCCATCGCCACCGATACCAACGAGATGGCAGATGAAATTGACCGTGCCAGTATCGAGGAAGCCCGTCGTCTGGAGCTGAACCGCATCGAGCATGACAAGTTGCACCTGCGCAAGCTGCAGGGTGCATTAAGGCGTATCAACGAAGGGGATTTTGGCTACTGCGAATCTTGCGGTGACGAGATCTCACTCAAGCGACTACAGGCTCGCCCCGAGTCCCGCTTCTGCGTCGAATGCCAGAGTACCAAGGAGTTCAACGATACCCATGTGTATCGTCGCGTCGCCTGATTCTTCGAAGAACCGTCACGAGCCGGTCGCGAGAAGTCGTCAGCCATGCGCAGCACAGAAACCGGCGTTTATGTTGATAAATGCGGACAAAAGGCTGCAAATGAGCACTTCTCACGGCGTCGCACAAGAGAGTGACAAGTTCTGTTAGACTCCGGGCAAGTCCGGAATCTACAGGAGAGCAGAGAGTGAAATGGTTCCTCAAACTGTGCTTGTGTCTGCCGTTGCTGGCACAAGCACAGACCCTCACGGTCAAGGTCCCCAGCCGACCGATCAACGATCTCGACAAGGAATACCAGCTCAAGCTGCTGGAACTGGCGCTGACCCATGCCGGGCAGCCATTTCGCATCCAGCAGGTCGAACTCAACCTCAACCAGCACAGCCTGCAACAGCAGCTGAGCAAGGGCCAAACCATCAATGTGTTCTGGATGGGCACCTCCAGCGCACTCGAATCCTCCCTCATCGCCGTCCCCATACCGCTGTTTCGCGGTCTGGAAGGGCTACGCCTCTCCTTCATCCACGCCGATGCCCAGGAGAAGTTCAATCAGGTCAACTCGCTGACCGATCTCAAGCAACTGAAGGCGGCCCAGGGGATCGGCTGGGCCGACAACAAGATCCTGGAGAATGCCGGTATTCCGACCTACTCGGGACGCTACAGCAACCTGTTTCGCCTGACCAACGACGGCGACAAACTCGACTTCTTCCCGCGCAATCTGGTAGAAATCTTCGCCGAACGCAGCGAGCTGGCGGCGCAATATCCGAATCTGGTGATAGATCAGCACCTGCTGATCCGCTACCCCTTCGCCGAGTTCTTCTTCGTCAGCCCCGAGTATCCCAAGCTGGCCAAGGCGATCCAGACCGGGCTGGAACGGGCTTATGCCGATGGCAGCTTCATGACGTTTTTCCGTGAGAACCCCAAGATCCGTGAGGCCCTCGCCAGCGCCAATCTGAACCAGCGGGTCACCATTTCACTGCCCAATCCGGACATGACCCCTTTGCTCAGGAGCATTCCGGCCCAATATTGGGAATATCCACCCCAATAAGGGGATCCAGAGCTCAGCGTGGGGATGACCCGGCGCCATGACCCAGCTCGCGCAAAGAGACGCAGAGGCGATGGCAGCGCTGGCCAGCCTCTATCGTCGTCTGGGCATTCCCTACTGAGGGAGGCCAACAGGAGAGACCATGTCATACCGTCACACGCCCAGTAACAGATTCGGTCCTGCCCTGCCCCTGCTGCTGGGGGCACTACTCGCCGGCCCGGCCCTGGCCGACAAAGCCGATCCTATAGGTGAGGTAAGCACCGCCTTCAAGCTGGTGGGCCCCAACCACAAGATCCTGGTGGAAGCGTTCGATGACCCCCGCATCACGGGCGTCGCCTGCTATCTGGCTCGCCCCAAGACCGGTGGCGTCAAGGGCGGGCTGGGGCTGGCGGAAGACCCCTCCCACGCCTCTTTGTCGTGCCACCAGATTGGCCCCATCACACTGCCTGCCAAGCTGAAGGCGGGGGAAGAGGTGTTCGACGTCAGCACCTCGCTGGTGTTCAAAGAGCAGAAAGTGGTGCGCTTTTACGACGAAAAGCGCAATGCGCTGGTCTATCTGACCTACAGCACCAAACTGGTGAATGGCTCGTATAAAAGTGCAGTGAGCGCGGTTCCCATCATGCCGTGGGGCTGAAAAGCCACCATTTAACCCGTGATGACACGCTTTATTTGTTGTAATTTAACTACATCATTAGTTGCGGAGAGCCCACCATGAACGTCGCCGTTTTCAGTACCAAGAGCTACGACAAGGACCACTTCAATCAGGCCAACAGCCAGTACGGTTACGAGCTGGAGTTCTTCGACGTGCGGCTGGAGGCCAAGACAGCCCGGCTGGCCCACGGCTTCCCCGTGGTGTGCCTGTTCGTCAATGACGATGCCGATCGGGAGGTGCTGACCGAGCTGGCCGCCAACGGCACCAAGGTGATCGCGCTGCGCTGCGCCGGTTACAACAACGTGGATCTGGTCGCCGCCAAGGAGCTGGGGCTGAAAGTGGTACGCGTGCCCGCCTACTCCCCCGAAGCCGTCGCCGAACACGCGGTGGGGCTGATGATGACCCTCAACCGCCGCATCCATAAGGCCTATCAGCGCACCCGCGATGCCAACTTCTCGCTGGAAGGCCTGGTCGGCTTCAACATGCACGGCCGCACCGCCGGCATTATCGGCACCGGCAAGATCGGCATCGCTACCCTGCGTATCCTCAAGGGCTTCGGTATGCGACTGCTGGTGAGTGACCCCTACCCGAGTCAGGCAGCCATCGAGCTGGGGGCCGAATACGTGGATCTCGACACCCTGTTCCGCCAGTCCGACGTCATCAGCCTGCACTGCCCGCTGTTCAAGGAGAACTATCACCTGCTGAACAAGGAGGCGTTCGCCAAGATGAAGGACGGTGTGATGATCATCAACACCAGCCGGGGCGGCCTGCTCGACTCCAATGCCGCCATCGAGGCACTCAAGACCGCCCGCATCGGCGCGCTGGGGCTGGACGTCTACGAAGAGGAAGAGGATCTCTTCTTCTCCGACAAGTCCAACGAGGTGATCACCGATGATGTGTTCCGCCGCCTGTCGGCCTGCCACAACGTGCTGTTCACCGGTCATCAGGCCTTCCTGACCCGCGAGGCGCTGCACGCCATCGCCGATACCACCCTTGGCAACCTCAAGGCCATCGAGAGCCAGGGCCGCAGCGACAACGAGGTGGAGTAATCCTCTCGCCCCCGCAATCATCAGAAACAGAGGGAGCCACTCCCTCTGTTTTCCACACCAACATGCTCTTCGACATACAATTCTCCCCTGCAGCCGCAATAACCATGGCGCCGGGTTGTGAGACCCAACGCCATCGGGTAGGCTACCAGCCCTTTTTTATTCAGGAGTCTGGCTGCCCATGTTTATCGGATTTGATTACGGTACCTCCAACTGTGCCGTCGCCGTGATGGAACAAGGCAGCCCCAGGCTGCTGACCCTGTGCGGTTCCCGCTATCTCCCCTCCACCCTGCATGCGCCCCACAGAGATGCCATCGCAGGTCTCTTGGCCGAAGGGCTGGCCCCGGCCCAGCAGGCAGAATACCTCAAGCTGCGCGGCCCCGTGGTCGCCCGGGCCCAGGCGGTGCGCCGCCAGATGCGGGAAGAGGGGCTGATCGACGAGCTGAGCTTCGGTGCCGCAGCGTTGGAGCGCTATCTGGAGGAGCCGGACGATGGCTACTACATCAAGTCGCCGAAATCCTTCCTCGGCGCCTACGGCCTCAAGGCCCCCCAGATCGCGCTGTTCGAGGACATCGTCTGCGCCATGATGCTGCACGTGCGCCGCGAGGCGGAGCAGCAGCTCGGCACTCAGGTGCGCCGCGCCGTGATCGGTCGTCCAGTCAACTTCCAGGGGCTGGCCGGGGAGGAAAGCAACAGCCAGGCCATCGCAATCCTCACCGAGGCGGCCCGTCTGGCCGGGTTCGAACAGGTGGAGTTCCTCTATGAGCCCGTGGCGGCCGGTTTCGAGTTCGAGGCACGGCTGGACGAAGACGCCGTCGTGCTGGTGGTGGATAT
>NZ_CAWNYS010000577.1:0-4560 GCF_963878295.1 Aeromonas sp. HMWF014
GCCCCGCTGATGCCCGCCCCCGAGCGTATTAAAGGGGGCAACCCGGCGCAAACGGTCTGGAATCACTACTCGGATCCGAGCCAGCAGTTTCACGTGGGTTTTTGGGCCTGCGAGCCCGGCCGCTGGGCCATCCACTACACAGAGCACGAGTATTGCCAACTGCTGGAAGGGGATGTGGTGATCCACGACAGTCAGGGCGGCCAGCTTGCCCTGAAACCCGGGGATCAGTTCGTTATTCCGGCAGGCTTTGTCGGGCAGTGGGAGACTCTCACCCCCTGCCGCAAGCTCTATGTGATCTTCGAGCCCGCCACTGCTTGACGTACACGTCAAGTTTCCCCTCTGCACCCGCTGCTTGATGCCCCGTCGACTTGACGTTGGCGGCATGATTTTCTGCGGTTTTCCCGCTTGCAAAAGGTTTTTGCGCTAGGCATTGTGATTGACGAGGAATGTAAATGGAATTTCGAGCCCGTTCGTGGGGGGCTCCTATAAAAATCAAGAGGATTACCGCCAATGTGTTCTATTTTCGGCATTCTGGACATCAAATCCGATGCAGCAGCCTTGCGCAAATCGGCGCTGGAGATGTCCAAGCGATTGCGTCACCGCGGTCCTGACTGGTCCGGTGTCTACAGCTCCGACAAAGCCATTCTGGTGCACGAGCGCCTGGCCATCGTCGATCCGGGCAATGGCGCCCAGCCGCTCTACAACCCGGAGCGCACTCACGTATTGGCCGTCAACGGCGAGATCTACAACCACAAGGAGCTCGAAAAGAACCTCAAGGGCGATTTCCAGTTTCAGACCCACTCCGACTGTGAGGTGCTGCTGGCACTCTACAAGGAGAAGGGCCCCGCCTTTTTGGACGATCTCAACGGCATCTTCGCCTTTATCCTCTATGACGCCGAACAGGATGCCTACCTGATTGGTCGTGACCACATGGGGATCATTCCCCTCTATACCGGTCGCGATGAACACGGCAACTTCTATGTCGCCTCCGAGATGAAGGCGCTGGTGCCGGTCTGCAAGAGCGTCGAAACCTTCCCGCCGGGACACTACCTCTGGAGCAAGGATGGCGAGCTTAAACAGTGGTACAAGCGCGACTGGATGGAGTACGGCGCGGTCGAGCACAACGTCAGCGACAAGGCCGAGCTGAAAGCGGCGCTGGAAGCCGCGGTCAAACGTCAGCTGATGTGCGACGTGCCCTATGGCGTGCTGCTCTCCGGCGGGCTGGATTCGTCCGTCATCTCCGCCATCACCAAGATCTACGCCGCCCGTCGGGTGGAAGACGATGGCAAGAGCGAGGCCTGGTGGCCGCAGCTGCACTCCTTCGCCGTGGGGCTGGAAGGCTCACCGGATCTCGCCGCCGCCCGCAAGGTGGCCGATCATCTGGGCACCATCCACCACCAGATCCACTTCACCGTGCAAGAGGGTCTGGATGCCCTGCGGGACGTCATCTATCACCTCGAGACCTATGACGTCACCACCATCCGCGCCTCCACGCCCATGTACCTGATGGCCCGTTACATCAAGGCGATGGGGATCAAGATGGTGCTCTCGGGCGAGGGCTCCGACGAGCTGTTTGGCGGTTATCTCTACTTCCACAAGGCGCCCAACGCCCGCGAGTTCCACGAAGAGAACGTGCGCAAGCTCGCCTCCCTGCACCTCTATGACTGCCTGCGCGCCAACAAGTCGATGGCCGCCTGGGGCGTGGAAGGCCGCGTGCCCTTCCTCGACAAGGAGTTCATGGACGTGGCGATGCGCTTGCAACCTGCCGACAAGATGTGTGGCAACGGCAAGATCGAGAAGCACATCCTGCGCGAAGCCTTCGAGGAGCTGCTGCCCCATGAAGTGGCATGGCGCCAGAAGGAGCAGTTCTCCGATGGCGTGGGCTATTCGTGGATCGACAGCCTGAAAGCCATGGTGGAACAAGAGGTGACGGATCAGATGTTCGAGGCGGCGGCATTCCGCTTCCCCATCAACACCCCGCTCACCAAGGAGGCCTATTTTTATCGCGCCATCTTCGACGAGCACTTCCCGCTGGAGTCCGCGGCCCTTACCGTGCCCTACGGCAAGTCGGTCGCCTGCTCTACCCCCACTGCGCTGGAGTGGGATGCCAAGTTCAAGGAGATGGCCGACCCGTCCGGTCGCGCCGTGATGGACGTCCACCAGCAGAGCTACTGAATCTCTATTGTCCGAACAAACAATATCAACAAAGCCCTTTACCTGAGTGAGGGGCTTTCTTTTTTGTAATATTTACGATGGAGGTATCAAAAATAGAATGTGCGCTAACGCAAATAATCAACCATCTCTGGTGGCTATTAGATTAATTTCATAGAACGTTTCATTATAATTTTGTAAGATATAAACGACTACTTTGCCATTCATGAACGTGAGCTGCGTCGGCAGAAAAGGACCACTTTGCTAAGGCTAGTTCACTATACCATAGGTACGAGAAATTGGAGATAAACACCCCCATGATTTCGCCGAAGAATAAAGCTTGAAATTAATGAGATTAAGCTAAGCACTATTGAATGAATTTTGTCATAGTCATAGCAACTATCTAACCTCAGAGGTGTTAATGGAACAGAAAACTTTAAATTTAGTTCCTGTAAAAATGCAGGAAGTAGATAACATTAGCATGGGTGTTTTGCCTAATGGTGAGACCTTTTTATCACTTCAAGGTTTAGCAAAATTTTGTGGTGTAGCACCGAGTACAATAGTTCAATTAGCCCAAGATTGGGAGGCTGGTTCAGCACAAGGGAAGATTCGAGGTAAGCAACTCGAAGAGTTAATTAAAGAGTGGACTGAAAGTGAAGACACCCCTGATAGTTTATATGTAAAAATTGACAGTGCGAACTCTATCACAGGCGTAATTCATGCGGTACCAGAGCAAATAGTCATGGCAATCACTGACTATTACGCTCATTTTTCTCCAGCCACAAAACCTGAAGCTATAAGTAATTATAGAAAAGCCGCAAAATTAGGTTTAAGAACTTACATCTATGAACGTTTAAACTACAGTCAGCAAAATCAACTTGCTCAAAGTTGGGCTTTATTCCAAGAGCGGATACTAAACAACCAGTCACCTAAGGGCTTCTTTACAATGTTTGATGAAGCCACAACCATAATCGCATCATTGATTCGACACAACATTTTTGTTGATGACTCTATAATGCCAGATGGCAGCTTAGGCATTCATTGGGCTAAGTTTTGGAAAATAAACAACTTAGACAGCAAGTATTCTTCAAGAATTAAAATTCGCCACAAATTCCCAGAGTCATATCGCCAGATAGACCCAGAAATTCATGCATATCCTATTTCTGCCATTTCTGAATTCAGAGTTTGGTTCGAAGAAATATACCTCCCTGAGAAATACCCTGAATATATAAAGAAAAAAATCAAAGACGGGAAGATTACCATTGAAGCTGTACCATTACTTCTTTCCGCTGTACTCCCACCAACACTTGGTGAGCGAATTATTCAATAGTGCTTATAACAATTTTCTTGAATGGTAGTAGGGTAGGTTGGGCTGAGCTTGCGAAGCACAACCTACAAAGATCAGCATAATGTCAGGCCTGCGCATCCGGCTGCTGCTCTGGCGCGGCCTTGATAAATGCCTGCAGCTGCTCGCAGTTGGCGACGATACGGGCGATGGTGGGGTAATCGTCCAGGGTCATGTCGTAGCGGCGGGCGTTGTAGACCTGGGGTACCAGCATGCAGTCCGCCAGGGTCACTTCATTGCCAACGCAATAGACGCCAGCCGTGGTCATCAACAACTGTTCGAGGGCGGTGAAGGTCTCGTCAATCCAGTGACGATACCAGGTATCACGCTGCGCCTTGCCCTGCCCCAGCTCCTGCTCCAGATAGTTGAGCACCCGCAGGTTGTCGAGCGGGTGCGTGTCGCAGGCGATCATGTTCACTATCTGACGCACCCTGGCTCGCGCCTGGGCGGCCGAGGGCATCAGGGGATAGGCGGGGTAGGTTTCGTCGAGGTACTCCATGATGGCAACCGACTGACCGAACTGCACATCCCCGTCGATGAGAAAGGGCACCAGCCCCTGAGGGTTGATGCGAGAATAGGCTTTCTCGCGCTGCTCGCCCTGCCGCAGGTTGACTGGGCGATGCTCGTAATCGAGCCCCTTGAGCTGCATCACGATCCGCACCCGATAGCTTGCCGATGAACGCCAATATCCAAACAACTGCAACATAATCTGTCCCTGTGTTGGCAGGTGCAAGGGCACCTGCCGTTCACCAGTCGGCCTTGCGCCCACACTGGCTCCTTCACGTCATCTGGTTGACATCCTGTTGCGTGACTTTTTGCAAAATGGTGCCAAACAGACTCATCCCATTGCGATCCTGCATCGCGATGGACACTGTATCACCAAAGCGCATAAAGGGTGTAGTGGCTTGACCTGACTCGATAATTTCCAACATGCGCAGTTCGGCGAGGCAGGAGGATCCGGCACTGCGGTCATAGTTGGAGACGGTCCCCGAGCCTATGATGCAGCCCGCACCGAGTGGCCGGGTTTTGGCGGCGTGGGCGATCAGCTCATAGAAGTTGAACGT
>NZ_CAWNYS010000578.1:0-1867 GCF_963878295.1 Aeromonas sp. HMWF014
AACACATCCACTGCAATGAGCAGCAGCACCACCACCACGAACAGCGGCACAGACCAGCGCGCGTAGAGGGAAGGAGGCAGCTGGGCCATGCCGATCATCAGGCCGAAGGCCAGTCCGCCGCGCACCAGCTGGCGCACGATGGAGTCGACGCTCTGACCTGAGGCAGAGTAGAGCACCACCATGGAGAGGGACATCAGGGCCAGCAGGCCGAGAAACAGCGGCAGGTCGATATGCAGCCGGTACCAGATGCTCTGTCGCTGCGCGGAATTACTCATGGGAAACGGCCTCGGGTGATGGGGGCGGCTGCTTGGGAGCCGGTGGCAACTGGGGCTCTGGTGGCACCAGATAGGCATCCAGCATCTGGCGTGCCACTGGCGCGGCCATGCTACTGCCGCCGCCGGCGTTTTCCAGCACCAAGGCGACTACGGCCTTTGGGGCGTCAAACGGAGCAAAGGCGACGAACAGGGCGTTGTCACGGTGTTCCACCTTCATGGTGCTGGCGTCGTAGACCTGGTTCTCTTTCATGCCCACCACCTGGGCTGTGCCTGACTTGCCTGCCGCTTTGTAGGGTGTGTTAGCAAAGGCGCGGCGCCCGGTGCCTTCAGTGCCGTTGATGACGCGCCACATGCCGTCCTTGGCTACCTGCCAATAGGCATCATTCTTGGCCTTGAGCGCCATGTTCGGGTTGACGGGGGCGTTGACAACCCCATCCTGCGAGGCCGTGCTCTTGAGTAGGTGTGGCGTCACATCGTGGCCGTTCTGGGTCAGTATGCTGGTGGCCTTGGCCAGCTGGATCGGGGTGGCGCTCCAGTAACCCTGACCTATGCCGATGGAGATGGTGTCCCCCTGATACCAGGGCTGGCGCCAGCGTGCCATCTTCCAGTCTCTTGATGGCATGACCCCCTTGGTCTCCTCATAGATATCGACCCCACTGTACTGACCGAAACCGAACTTGGTCATGTAGCTGTGGATCTTGTCGATGCCGACCCGATAGGCGAGATCGTAGAAATAGGTATCTGCCGACACCTCGATGGCGCGGTAGACATCGAGCCAGCCATGGCCCCAGCGGCGCCAGTCGCGAAACTTCTTGGTGGTGCCCGGGATGGAGAAGCTGGGGCCGCCGAAGTAGCGGTAGTTGGGGGTGATGGCCCCCTCGTTCAGCCCCATCACGGCCATCATGGGCTTGACGGTGGAGGCGGGGGCATAGATGCCCTGAGTGGTGCGGTTCACCAGCGGGCGGGCCGGATCGTTGAGCAGCGCCGAATAGTTGGTGTTAGAGATGCCGGTCACGAACAGGTTGGGGTCGTAGCTCGGGCTCGACTCCATGGCCAGGATGGCGCCGGTATTGGGATCCATCATGACGATGGCGCCCCGGCGACCGGCTAGCAACTCTTGTGCTTTAAGCTGCAGGCGAATGTCGATGTTGAGGTAGATGTCCTTGCCGGGCTCGGGTGGCTGGAACTTGAGGGTGCGCACCACGCGGCCGCGGTTGTTGACCTCGACCTCCTGATACCCGGCCACCCCGTGCAGCTGATCCTCGTAGAACTTCTCCACCCCCTGCTTGCCGATATCCTTGGTGGCGGCATAGTTGGCGAGCTTGTCCTCCTTGTCGAGGCGCTCCACGTCGCGGGTGTTGATCTTGGCCACGTAGCCCAGCGCATGAGTGAGGGTGTCACCAAACGGATAGTAGCGCTTGAGGTAGGCCTCTATGCTGGCGCCCGGATAGTTGTGCTGGTTGACCGAGAAGAGCGCGACCTGATACTCGGTCAGCTTCTCGAACAGAGCCACCGGCTTGAAACGGCGCTGGCGTTTGACCTCGGCCAGGAACTTCTCCTTGGTGCCTTCCGGCAGTGCCAGCAGGGTGATC
>NZ_CAWNYS010000579.1:0-1120 GCF_963878295.1 Aeromonas sp. HMWF014
GTGTTAAGCCCCAATCCCCCACCCCGACGACGCAGCTCGTGCAGCGTCTGGGTGATCATGCGCGCGCCCGTCGCGGCAAAAGGATGGCCGTAGGCCAGGGAGCCACCGAGGACGTTGAACTTGTCCATGTCCACTTCACCTATGGCTTGGCTGCGCCCCAACTTGTCACGGGCAAACTCGGCGCTCGCAAACATCTTGAGGTTGGCCAGAGTCTGGGCGGCAAACGCCTCGTGCATGTCGATCAGGGTGAGATCGGCGAGGGTGATGCCGGCGCGGTCCAGCGCCAGCGGCGTAGCATAGGAGGGACCCATCAGCATGTCCTGCCAGACATCGATGGCAGAGAAGGCGAAGCTGCGGATATAGCCAAGCGGCTCAAGTCCCAGCTCTTTGGCCCGCCCTTCGCGCATCAGCAGCACCGCGGCGGCGCCGTCGGTAAGCGGGGTGGCGTTGGCGGCGGTCACTGTGCCATGCACCCGGTCAAACACGGGTTTGAGCTTGGCGTAGCTCGCCAGATCGGACGCTTCGCGGATGTTGTTGTCCCGCTCCAGCGGCGACGTGTAGGGGGGCACATGGGCGGTAAACACCTCGCCGCTCAACTTGCCATCGGCCCAGGCTTGCGCCGCCAGGCTGTGGGAGCGGTGGGCCAGCGCATCTTGCGCCTCGCGGCTGATCTGGTGGCTCTTGGCCATCTGCTCGGCGGTCTGCCCCATGGAGAGGCCAGTGGAATACTCGGCCACAGCGGGCGGCACCGGCATCAGATCCTTGATCCTCAATGTCCGCAGAATATTGAAGCGCTGCTGCAGGTTACGTGCCTTGTTGAGGTCCACCAGGGCGCGCGCCAGCTTCTTGCTGACGCCGATGGGCAGCACGGAGGAGGAGTCTGCCCCACCGGCAATGGCGATGTCGACCGTGCCGGCCATGATGGATTCGGTGACGTTAGCCACCGCCTGGAAACTGGTGGCGCAGGCGCGCGACACGCTATAGGCATCCGTGGTAACGCTCATGCCGGTGCCGAGCACGATTTCGCGGGCTATGTTGGGCGCTTCCGGCATCTGTACCACCTGGCCGACCACCAGCTGGTCTATGAGTGTGGGATCGAGATCGGTGCGGGCGAGCAGCT
>NZ_CAWNYS010000580.1:0-9280 GCF_963878295.1 Aeromonas sp. HMWF014
GACCGGCACCGGTATTGAGGCTGCCGGTCGCGGTCACCGGGCCATCGGCCAAACCTGCTTCGGAGAGTGTCAAGGTCTCGCTCTGACCGATCAGCGGTGCGCCATCGCTGGCGCTGTTACCAGCCAAATCGGTGACGCTGGCACGCACTTCAAAGGATTGATTGATGCCGGAGAGATCAAGGCCGCTCACCTGCCAGCGACCATCGGCCCCTACCAGCGCCGAGGTAGTCAGCAGCGGCTGGCCATTGCTGTCGACCAGGGTGATGGTGACACTCTGACTCGCTTCCACATTGCTGGTGGAACCGCTCAGGGTGGCGCTGTTATTGCCAAACAGGGCGGCGGTATCGAGATCATCGATATCGATGAAGGCCTGGGTATCGACATTGATAACGAGGGTATCGCTGGCGCGGTTGCCGGCAATATCTATGGAATTGACCTGAAACTGGTACTGGCCATCGGCCAGGGTCTGCGGCAACTGATATTGCCAGTTACCGGCGGCATCCACCGTCAGGACGGTGAGCACGCTGCCACCAAGGCTCAGGGTGACGGTGGCGCCGGGCTCACCCTTGCCTTGCAGCAGCGGGGTATTGTCGCGGGTCAGATCATCGGTCTGACTGGCACCGCTGTCGCTCTCATCGGCGAGATCCAGGGTAATGGTGGTGATGGTATCGAGCAGGGTCTGGCCGGTGTCGTTGGCATTGTTGCCCGCCTGATCCTGGGTATTGGCCACAATCTGCAGCGGGCCATCCACCAGCTTGCCGGTGACATCGCCAAAGTTGGCCTCCCAGACCAAGCCAGGCAGCACCACGGTCGTCACTGTCAGTGAATTTCCCGCCTGGTCGATAAGGGTGACGGTGACCGGCTGGCCCACCTCCACATCGAACACAGTGCCGCGGATGATGACGCCCGCCGCTTCATCGGCATTGATGATGTTGTCGCTGGTCTGGGGGTCGGTGATGGTGATAGCGGCAAAGAGGTCGCGCTCTTCGGAAAACCGCAGCTCATCGCCCGCAGGTTGAGCGGTGTGATAGGTGTCGAAACCGGCCTCGGCCAGGGTAGCGTCATTGGTACGATCGACCACAACGAATCCGCCCGAGCTGGAACCGGCGACACCGCCGATATTACCTGCAGCCGCGGCAGCATTGCCCGCAGCGGTCTCCTGGAATTGAGCTGTCGGGTCTATCCCCTGGCGGATAGCCTCTTGCAACGAGGCCAGCTCCGGATCGGCCAGTTGTCCATCACCAGCGGGAGTGGCAGCCTCAGGTTTGGCGGCAACCGCTTGCTCACCGGTGGCATCACTGCCCGGCTCGGCTAGTTGAAAATGGCCTCCTTGGGCGGTTTGGAGGCGGTCCCCCGGCTGCAACGCCATCCCCACCTTTGCGCGTATGGCAGATCCATCTGCATTGATGACAAACACAGAGCCCTCAAGTTGGGTGATCACCGTGGACGTTTCAATTTGCAACTCAGCCATACAGCCTCCAGTACCATTTTACGCACTGATATCAGTATCAACCGGATACTCATTTGTTCAATAATCATACCGCACCAGGCAGCTTGGGTCTTTTCGCTATTTTCGACAACAAAAGCGATTAAATGGCCTTAACTGACAACTTTGTGCATCAGGCAAGGGTTCTTAAATAAAACAAGATTTGAATGGCCCCGCCTCCACCCCTCTAGTAACAGGCTTATTCGCTCGCATGTGAGCATTTCGGTCGCGTGACGAGAAATTTGCCCAGCACCTCGATGAACTGACGACTGCTGGCGCGCCACATGGTTCGCACTCAATATGCCTAAAATGCATATTTAGTCAAAAAATCCACATACGAAATGGCGATGCAATCCGCGTTGTGACAATGGCAAACGGGATTGGCAGCAAAATGGCTCGTTCATGACGGTATCGATACCCCCCTTACATCGGATGTTCTGCGGTGAACAAGGAGTTGAGTTTTCATAAAATTTAATCGAGATCTCATTTCAACGATCAATCCGGTGCACCAATTGATCTGGCACAACTCTCCTGCTGATAAATCATCATTAAATTTACCTATTTGATAGGGTAAGCCTCTAGAAATCACATATTGCGCGGTTTTATTCATCGCCAACCACACGTCTGCCCACCCCGCCCAATGGGGATGAAATCCACGCAACAAGATGGAACGGGTCAGACCAGGACATTTATCTGGGAGTGATAAACGTGGGTTCACAACACAGGCATACCAAACTGGGCTTCGCAGCCCTGCTGCTAACCAGCTGGCTTGGCGCCAGCGGCTTTGCACAGGCTGATGAGACAACCACCAAGGGCAAGATAGAGGCGCGCAGTGAGCTGTTCGCCAAGGATCACACCGATCAGTTCACCAGCTGGCAGGCCACCCGCGAGAGCGAGACGCGCACCGATGCGCTGGCGGAAGATCCCAATATGATCGTGCTGTGGGGAGGCTATCCCTTTGCCAAGGATTACAACAAGCCACGCGGCCACTTTTATGCCCTGACCGATGTGCGCGAGACCCTGCGCACCGGCGCCCCGAAAACCGCCGAAGATGGCCCGCTGCCAATGGCCTGCTGGAGCTGCAAAGGCCCGGATGTGGCCCGCGTTATCGATGAGAAAGGCGAAGATGGCTACTTCAAGGGGATGTGGGCCAAGGGGGGGCCTGAAATCGTCAACACCATCGGCTGCGCCGACTGCCACGACACCGCCTCGAAGGAGTTCAAGGAGGGCAAGCCGGCCCTGCACCTCTCCCGTCCCTATGCCGATCGGGCCATGACCGCCATCGGCAAGCCGTTCAAGGATCAGGGACGCTTCGATCAGCAGTCTCAGGTGTGCGGCCAGTGCCACGTGGAGTACTACTTCAGCGGCCCCACCAAGGCGGTGAAATTCCCCTGGGACAAGGGCACCACGGTTGAGCAGATGGAAGAGTATTACGACGAGCTGGGCTTTGCCGACTGGACTCACGCCCTCTCCAGGACCCCCATGCTCAAGGCCCAGCATCCGGAATACGAGACCTGGCGCGCCGGCATTCACGGCCAGAACAACGTCGCCTGCGTCGACTGCCACATGCCCAAGGTGCAAAACGATCAGGGCAAGGTCTACACGGATCACAAGGTGGGCAACCCTTTCGATCGTTTCGAGCAGACCTGCCGCAACTGCCACACCCAGAGCAAGGAGATGCTGCAAGGCATAGTCCAGCAGCGCAAAGAGGCGGTGACCGAGACCAAGCTGAAGGTCGAGAAGCAGCTGGTGCACGCCCACTTCGAGGCCAAGGCGGCCTGGGATGCCGGTGCCACCGACGCCGAGATGAAGGACATTCTGCAGGACATCCGTCACGCCCAGTGGCGCTGGGACTATGCCATCGCCTCCCACGGGGTGCAGATGCACGCCCCCGAAGTGGCCCTCAAGGTACTTGGCAGCGCGCTGGACAAGGCCGCTGACGCCCGCACCAAGCTGGCTCGCCTGCTGGCGACCAAAGGGATCAGCCACGAGATCGCCATCCCCGACATCTCCAGCAAGGAGAAGGCCCAAACCGCCCTTGGCATGGATATGAAACAGATGAACAGCGACAAGGCCCAGTTCCTCAAGACCACAGTCCCCGCCTGGGATGCCGAGGCCAAAGCGGCCGGACGGCTGGCACAGTAATGGCGCCTGCGGGCCCGACCAGATCGGGCTCGCAGCGGATGGAGGCTTCCTATGGGTAATTTAACGATGGATTTCTTACGACTGATGCTGATGGCAGCCATGCTGCTCACCAGCCTACAGGGTCAGGCGACCGAACCGGTTGCCGCCCCTGTTCCGGCCACACCTACCCCGGCCACACTGGAGGTGGAGTTTTTGCGCAATCCCGATGCGGCCTGTACCGACTGCCACAAGGAGCAGGCCTACGGCATGCTCGGCAAGCATGGCCAGGCAACCAACCCCAACAACCTGGCGCCGGTCACCTGCACCAACTGCCACGGCCTGCCCTCTCCCCAGCACAGGGAAGGGGTCAAGGACGTGATGCGCTTCAGTGACAGCTTCAACGACCAGCAAAGCGCATTGCAAGATAAGCTGAGCGGCGCAAACGACACGCAAAGCGATGAGGCTTACCCCATCACCGAGCAAAACGGGGTCTGCATGAGCTGCCACGAGCCCAAACCCCTGCGCGAGGCGCTCTGGGCTCACGACGTGCACGCCACCAAGCTCACCTGCACCAGCTGTCACCAGCTGCACCCGGCCAAAGAGCCCATGGCAGGGATCCCTGAAAAATCCCGCATCAAGCTTTGCGTCGACTGCCACAGCAAGCAGCATGAGGCGATCAGAGCCACGAACGCCGCCCCGGGCAAGGAGGCACAATGAGCTGCTCTCGCCGTCACTTCATGTCGGGGATGAGCGCGGGGGCCCTCATCATGATGACGGGGCCTGTTCGCGCGACTGCCCTCGCCCACAGCCAGACCATCAACGGGGTGCGCTATGGCATGATCCACGACGAGACAGCCTGTATCGGCTGTACCGCCTGCATGGATGCTTGCCGGGAGGTGAACCAGGTGCCGGAAGGGGTTTCGCGCCTCGAGATCATCCGTTCCGGCCCCGTCGGTGAATTTCCCGATGCCGAGTACCGCTTCTTTCGTAAATCCTGCCAGCACTGTGATAACGCACCCTGCGTGCACGTCTGCCCCACCGGGGCCTCCCATATCAGGGCGGAGGATGGCATCGTCGAGGTGAACCCGGACTTGTGCGTCGGTTGCATGTACTGTCTGGCCGCCTGCCCCTATCAGGTGCGCTTTATCAACCCGGTCACCAAGGTCGCCGACAAGTGCGACTTTTGCCGCAAGAGCAATCTGGCGGCGGGCAAGGAGCCAGCCTGTGTGGGATCCTGCCCCACCAGGGCGCTGGTGTTTGGCAATCTGGATGATCCGGGCAGCCCCATCGCACAGCGGCTGGTGAAGGAGACCAGCTATCGCTACAAGCAGGCGCTCGGCACCTCGCCCAAGATGTACCGCGTCCCCAAAGGGGAGATAACCTCATGACCATGCAAGCGGCATTTCACTTTCCCTCGCTGGGGTGGGGAGTTGCCCCATCGCCATCGACCCCGGCTGTAACAGAGGGAGGGAATAACCATGTGGCATGACGCCTTTCATTTCCCTTCTCTTGTCTGGGACTGGCCGATCGCCATCTACCTCTTTCTGCTCGGCATCTCCGCCGGCGCCACCACCCTTTCGGTGCTGCTGCGCCGCAAAGGGGCCGGTAGCGAGAGCGGCATCATCAAGGCGACCGCCATTCTGGCGCCGCTCAGCGTGATATTGGGGCTGCTCATCCTCATCTTCCACCTGGCCCGCCCCTGGACCTTCTGGAAGCTGATGTTCCACTACCAGTTCGACTCCGTGATGTCGATGGGGGTCATGCTGTTCCAGCTCTATATGGCTGTGCTGTTCGCCTGGCTGGCGGTGGTGTTCAGAGCCGATATTGAGACGCTGCGCCGCCGGTTGCTGAAAGAGAAGTTCGCCTTTGTGGATAATCTCATCGGCTGGCTCGCCCGCATCGAACGGCTGCTGGCACCGCTGCTGTTACTGCTCGCCGTGCTCTTGGGGGCCTACACCGGCTTTCTACTCTCGGCGCTCAAAACCTATCCGCTGCTCAACAACCCGGTGCTACCGGTGCTGTTTCTGGTCTCCGGCATCAGCTCCGGCATTGCCGCCACCATCTTGCTGGCGGTGACCCTGTTCAGGGAGAACCACCACAGTCAGGGGGTGAGCTTTGTCCACCGCTTCGAGCGGCCGGTGCTGGCGGTGGAGCTGTTGCTGCTGGTCTGCTTCTTTACCGGCCTCTACTTTGGTGGCGGCCAGAAAGAGGTGGCGATGTGGGCTGCCATCGGCAGCGGTTTCTGGGCTCAGGTGTTCTGGGTCGGGGTGGTGGGGATCGGCATGCTACTGCCCCAGCTGCTCGCCCTGCTGATGCCCGCTCGGCTACGGGAGAGGAACGGCCATCTGGTACTGATCTGCAGCCTGACCCTGATGGGGATCTTGCTGCTGCGCTACTTCGTGCTCTACGCCGGCCAGATGACAGTAGTTTAAAGGTATGATCTCCAGCGCCAGCCACCTAGGGGAGACTGGCGCTGGTTTGTTGCTGGCCCAATTCATTTCTGGTGATGCCACACCCGCTGCCTGCGGAGTCTCCCCGCCAAACAGGAGACAAGGCGGCGTATGTGCCATGACATGAATGAGATCAAAGATTGAACCTGGAGGTTTTGTGCTGGCGGAGCTTGGCTATCTCTCACTGCTACTGGCGGCGGCACTCTCGCTGCTGCAGGGCACCTTGCCCTGGCTGGGATTGCGCCTCGCCTCCCCGACCCTGCTGCGCAGCGCCAAGCCGCTGGCGCTGCTCAATGCCGCCCTGCTGGGGGCAGCTCTGCTGCTGCTCGCCAGCTGCTTTGCCCGGGATGATTTCACCGTCAGCTATGTGGCCCAACACGCCAACAGCGCCCTGCCCCTGGGCTTCAAACTGGCTGCGGTCTGGGGCGGCCACGAGGGCTCCATGCTCTTTTTCGTCTTTGCATTGGCCTTGTGGGGGGCCTTGGTGGCGATTTGTTCGAAGCATGTCGATCCGCTGATCACCGCTCGGGTGCTGGCCATCATGGGGCTGATCGTCGGGCTCTTTGCCCTCTATACCCTGATCTTCTCCAGCCCGTTTGACCGCCAATTCCCGGGGCCGCTGGAGGGGCGCGATCTCAACCCCATGCTGCAGGACATCGGCCTTATCATTCACCCGCCCCTGCTCTATCTCGGCTACGTCGGCTTTGTGGTCAACTTCGCCTTCGCCATGGCGGCGCTGCACTCGGGCAGGCTGGATGGCGCGGTGGCCCACTGGAGCCGCCCCTGGGCGCTCGGCTCCTGGATCTTTCTCACTGCCGGTATCGTGCTGGGCTCTTGGTGGGCCTATTACGAACTGGGCTGGGGCGGCTGGTGGTTCTGGGATCCGGTGGAAAATGCCTCCCTGCTGCCCTGGCTGCTCGGCACCGCCCTGCTGCACGCCCTGGTGGTGTGCGAGAAGCGCGGCGCCTACGGCCACGCCGTGCTGTTGCTCTCCATCTTCACCTTCGCCTTGAGCCTGCTCGGCACCTTTGTGGTGCGCTCCGGGGTACTCACCTCGGTGCACGCCTTTGCGGTGGATCCCAACCGCGGCCTCACCCTGTTGCTGCTGCTCGGTATTCTGCTCACCACGGCGCTCACCCTGTTTGCCCTCCGGGCTAACAATCGCGCCCCCTTCGCCCGCTTCGGCTTACTGTCAAAGGAGGGGCTGCTCGGCGCCGCCATCCTGCTGCTCTGCGTGGCCTGCGCCAGTGTGCTGCTCGGCACCTTCTACCCTATGGTGTTCCAGTCGCTCCATCTGGGATCGCTCTCGGTGGGTGCCCCCTACTTCAACACCATTTTCGTGCCACTGGCCCTGCTGCTGATGGGGCTGATGACCCAGCTTCCGCGCCTGCGCTGGCAGCAGCTTGCCGCACGTTCCCGGCTCAACACCCTGTTGCCGCCGCTGTTTGGCCTGCTTGGCGGCGGGCTGCTTAGCCTTGCCTATCTGGAACAGGGATCTTTTTCCGGTAGCTGGAGCGGCATACTCGCCAATATGGTGAGCCTCTGGCTGATGGCCAGCCTGCTACTCCCTTTCTCACGACTGACCTCACTTCGTGAGCTGACGTTCAAGCGGCTCGGCAGCTTGCTGGCCCACCTCGGGGTGGCGGTGTGCGCCCTCGGCATTGCCCAAGTGAGCCACCACAGTCAGGAAGGGGGCACAGTGCTCGGTGCCAACCAGCCCTACCGACTCGGCGCGTTCGAGTTTCGCTATGAGGGGCGAGAGCCGGTGATCGGCCCCAACTACACCGCCGAGCGCATCACGCTTAGCGTGCACAAGGAGGGCCGCGAGGTGGCAAGGCTAGCCCCCGAGCGGCGCCACTACAATGTGCGCACCATGAACATGAACGAGCCCGGCATAGCGTGGGGGCTGTTTGGCGATCTCTACGTGGTGCTGGGCGAGAAGATGGGACCCGATGCCTATGCCATGCGGCTGCACTACAAGCCGCTGGTGCGCTGGATCTGGCTCGGCGGCCTGCTGATGATTGCGGGCGGCACCCTGCGCCTGCTCGCCCGTCGCCCCTTGCTTGCCTCCCGCCCCATTGCGGTTGGTGCCTCCCATCTCCGGCTCAAACAGGAGGCGTTATGAGATCCCGCCTGCGCCTCTTTGTTCCCCTGCTGCTGACCCTGGGCCTCGGCGCCCTGCTCTGGCTCGGTCTCGGGCAAGATCCCTATCGTCAGGATGAAGCGACGCTGGGGCGCACCCTGCCTGCGTGGCAGAGCGACAATCTGCTGGACGGGAGTCCGATCCAGACCGCCAGCCTCAAGGGTGAGCCCTTTGTGCTTAACGTCTGGGCCAGCTGGTGCGTCAACTGCCGCGCCGAGCATCCGCTGCTCACCGAGCTGGCGGGCACAGTGCCCCTCTACGGTCTCAACTATCGGGACAAGGGTGACGCAGCCCGCGCCTGGCTTATCCAGGCGGGCAACCCCTATCGCGCCGTGCTGGCCGACCCCGACGGCAAACTGGCGCTGGAGCTCGGCGTCTACGGCACGCCTGAAACCTATCTGTTTGATGCCGATGGCGCCCTGCTTGCCCGCCACACCGGCGCGCTCACCAACGAGATCTGGCAGCGCCAGTTTGCACCGCTGCTGGCGCAGGCGCGGGCTGACGTGTTAGCCAAGGAGGCGAGACCATGAAGGGCATGACCTTGCTGCGTTACTTTCCGTTTTACTTTCTGTGTTACTTACCGCGTTTCTTGCCACATCTCCTGCTGCTCGGCCTGATGATCTCTTTCACGCCAGCAGCCACGGCCAGCGGGGTCGATACCTATCAGTTTCGCCATCCCGAGCTGCAACCGCGCGCGCAGGAGTTGGCCCGCGCCCTGCGCTGTCCCCAGTGCCAAAACCAGAATCTGGTGGAGTCCAACTCCTCCATCGCCCGGGATTTGCGACTCGAAGTCTACCGCTGGGTGGACGAGGGGCAGAGCGATGAGCAGGTGATCGCCCGTATGACGGAGCGCTTTGGCGATTTCGTCCGCTACGATCCCCCCTTCAAAGCCAGCACGGCGCTGCTGTGGGGTGGCCCCCTGCTGCTGTTGGGGCTCGCGCTGTTGACTCTGCGTCGTCGCCTGACGCGCACAGAAGTACGGGCCGTCCCTGTCGTTAAGGCCATCGTTGAGCCGCGCCATCAACCCGCCGCCGATCCGCGCAGCGAATTGAATCAGCTGATCATGCTTGGGGAGCA
>NZ_CAWNYS010000580.1:9290-16935 GCF_963878295.1 Aeromonas sp. HMWF014
CGACCCGCTGGCAGGGCTGAGCCCGCGGGACCTGCAGGACAAGGAGCTGGGGAGTCTGCATCAAACCTTGCAGCGCAGCCCCGCCGATCTCGACAGCTGGGCGGCGCTCGGTCAGCTCTATCTCTATCGGAACGAGTACGACAACGCCCTGCTCGCCTATCAGCGCCTTGCCCTGCTGGAGGGGGGGGCCAGCGCGGCAACCCAGGCCGCGCAAGCCACCGTGCGCTACTATCAGGCGGGTCAGCAGCTTACCCCGGAGGCAACCCGCCTACTGGAGAGCGCCCTCAAGCAGGATGCGGGGGAAGTGAGCACCCTGATGCTGCTCGCCGCCGATCACTTCCTGCACGGCCGCTACACCCGGGCCATTGTGCTGTGGCAACAGCTGCTCGATAGCGAGCGCCCTCGCATCAACCGTGCGGCGCTTATCGAGGCGATCCAGACGGCGAAAATGATGGGGGGATAACCCGGTTGATTGGGGGTATGTCGTCGTCGTAATATTGCGCCTCGACCACAGACATTAATCATCTCCTGGCAGAGATGACGCATATTTATCCAGCAAGCTGTTCCACTTTCCAGACTATTTCTACTGCCATGTAAGCCAACGGTTTCCGACATATGCCGGCGACTGGGTGGATGTTAATCTGGTGGCAAACTATCTGGCCAAGAGCAGCCTGAATGAAATAGACGCCATTGGTCTGCCAGCGGAGACGTTTTTCATTTAAGACCCATTTATCCCTGTCGTTTTAATTACAGACGGCAAACCAAGCGAGAAAAAACCATGATCCCAATTCGCTGTAAAGCCGTCTCCGGTGTCGCCCTCTCAACGATGGATGGCGAAACAAAGCTGCTGGTGATGAAACGCGTAAAGGGCGGTTTCTGGTGCCATGTGGCTGGCACGATTGAGGCGGGGGAAACCGGCTGGCAGACCATTATTCGCGAGTTTGGCGAAGAGACGGGTATCACGGTTTGCGAGTTATACACAGCCCATTATCTGGAACAATTTTACGAAAGCGCTTCAAATACGGTGGAGGTAGTGCCGGTATTTGTGGTCTATTGCCCGCCCAATCAGGTGGTCACCCTCAACGACGAGCACACCGAATATCGCTGGTGCACCTTGGCCGAGGCCAAGGGACTGGTGAGTTTTCCCGGCCAGCAGGCGCTCTATGACCATGTCTGGCACTATTTTGTCGAGCGCAGTCCCTCGGCGCTGATGCGAGTAGCGACAGAAGCCTGAAAATGCAGGTTCTCTCAACGCAGGTGGTGCCGCTTGCGCCACCGCAAGGGGGATTAACAGGCCGCCAGGCCCCAGAGACGCAATATATAGTGCGCCACCATGACGGGTGACGCTGACATGTATCAGACTCGCTCATGGTTGGATATTTCCCCGATCGAGTCGTCATTTAGCCGTCAACATGGGGATTTCAAGGCGTACGATCCCATTAAATTGAAATATCGGGCCATTAGACGTTGTGAAGCGTCAATTACCGTCATATAACTTAGCCAAATGTTCCAGTCATTCACGGTAGCGTCAAAACATGATTATTCGTCCTTTTCTTACCCTGCTGCTCGGTGCCTTCCTCGTTCCCGTCAGCATGGAGAGCGCCCAAGCCAATCCGTTTACGGCCACATCCCACTCCCCCAAACGCTTTCTGGAACCGCGCAACGATCTTGCCCTGAGTTCGGCTGCCTTCGTGGTGGCCAATCCACGCACCGGCGAGGTGCTGTCAGAGCGCAATGCCAATCGGGTGATGCCCATCGCCTCCATCACCAAACTGATGACGGCGCTGGTGGTGCTCGATGCCAATCAGCGCCTCTCCGAAATGCTGACCGTCACCATGGCCGATGTGGATCGTCTCAAGGGAACAGGGTCGCGACTGGCGGTAGGATCGCGTCTGAGCCGGGCCGACATGCTGCACATCGCCCTGATGTCGTCGGAAAACCGCGCGGCCTCCGCACTGGCCAGACATTACCCGGGGGGCCAGCGCGCCTTTGTCGAGGCGATGAATGCCAAGGCCCGCATGCTCGGCATGTGGAACACCCAGTTCGCAGACAGCACGGGGCTCACCCCTCGCAACGTCTCCAGCGCCCATGATCTGGCCAAACTGGTGGCGGCTGCCTCTGCCTACCCACTCATTCGCCAGTACTCTTCCACCGAGGAGCGCATGGTGCGCAACGGCAAGCGCCAATTGCACTACCTCAACTCCAACCGCCTGGTGCGTGAAGGCAGCTGGCCTGTCACCCTCTCCAAGACGGGTTACATTCGCGAGGCGGGGCGCTGCCTGGTGATGGCAACCCAGATAAACCGCGAGCCGGTGATCCTGGTGCTGCTCAATGCCGATACCCCCAACTCCCGGGTGGCGGATGCCAAACGGATCAAGTCCTGGCTGGAGACCTCCGGCCGCATGAGCCTGACTGCCCAATCCCGCCCCCAGCCCAAGCTGTTCAGCAGCCAGTAATCTGCTTCAGACGCTCACGGTAAAAAGCCCCCGCACCTGTCGTGCGGGGGCTTTGCTTTTGATGCCGTGCCAATACCCCGGTTTACACCGTCGGAGCGTTAGACCGGCTTGAGCCGCGCGGTGAAATGACGCAGCAACGGCGGCTCGTAGTCGAAGGTAAGACCGCGGATCTCGCTGGCACGCGCCTTCACCGCGATCTGGCAGTCGGCCACATAGTCCATGTGATCCCGGGTATAGACCCGGCGCGGAATGGTGAGGCGCAGCAGCTCAAAGTCCGCCGCCTCCTGCTTGCCGGTGGCTGGATCGCGCCCCAGCAGCAGGGAGCCGATCTCCACCCCACGCACGCCCCCTTCCAGATAGAGCGCACAGGCAAGCGCATGGGCCGGGAACTGCTCGGCCGGAATATGGGGCAGCAGTTTTTTGGCGTCCACAAACACCGCATGACCGCCAGTGGGTGTCTGAATGGGAATGCCCGCCTCGGCCAGCCGCTCGCCGAGATAGGCCACCTGACCGATGCGATAGGTCAGATACTCCTCATCCATCCCCTCGCGCAGACCGATGGCGAGCGCCGCCATGTCCCGCCCGGCGAGGCCGCCATAGGTGACAAACCCCTCCATCGCCACACAGCGCACCTGCACTGCACGAAACAGATCGAGATCCTCCTTGAAACAGCAAAGACCACCGATATTGACCAGCCCGTCCTTCTTGGCCGACATGGTGAACATGTCCCCCAGGGCAAACATCTGGCGCACTATCTCCCCGATGCCTGTCTTGGCGTAAGCCGGGTCGCGCGCCTTGATAAACCAGGCGTTCTCGGCGAAACGGGCGGCATCGATCACCACCGGAATATGGTGGCGGCGGGCCAACTCGGCCACGGCTTCCATATTGGCCATGGAGACCGGCTGCCCCCCTGCGCTGTTGCAGGTGACCGTGATGATGACACCAGCCACGTTGTCGGCACCCAGAGTTTCGATGGTGTCGGCCAGGCGTGCCAGATCGACATCCCCCTTCCAGGCATAAGGGGCCGTGGTATCGAGGGCTTGCGGGGTGAGCAGGTTGATGGCCCGCGCCCCCGCCAACTCCACATGGGCCTTGGTAGTGTCAAAGTGGTAGTTGGAGATAAAGACCGGCGCCTTGCCCTGGCAGCGCTTGACCAGCTCGGGGAAGAGGATCTGCTCTGCCCCGCGTCCCTGGTGGGTGGGGATCACATGCTGATAGCCAAAGATCTCGCGCACTGTGCGCTCCAGTTCAACGAAGTTGCGGCTGCCCGCATAGGCCTCATCCCCTATCATGATGCCAGCCCACTGGCGATCCGACATGGCACCTGTGCCGCTGTCGGTCAGCAGGTCGATGTAAACATCCTCTGCCAGCAGCAGAAAGGGGTTCCAACCTGCGGCCTCGAGGGCGGTGCGGCGCTCGGCGCCTGTGGTCTGCTTGATGGGCTCGACCATCTTGATACGAAACGGTTCGGGTATACGACGCATGATCTTCTCCTTGCACCAGCCGCGCGAACGCCTGGCGACAGTCACCAATATGAAATGAAAACAAGTGGGATTAACGCAGGGAGATCAGCGGCGAGGGAAGTCGCACACCAGCACTATATCTTGCAGATACCAGGGCAGTGTGTGGGGACTGGCGGTGGGCCAGCCTGATGGGACGTCAGCAGTTCGGGTCATCACATCCTTTCCTGTGGTGGTCTAACACGAGCAAGCCAGTAAAACGCGCATGCACCATGCAATGCGCTGACCACTCTAGGCAGAAGCCACATGGGGCGACAAGCGACACGCATCACCGTTGCGATCGGGCGCACAAATTTAACAACTCCATTACCTTTGACCGCATAGACGATCATGGGGGGAATGCGGAACCAGCCAGCCTAGGCCCCCATCAACACATCCTGCCGCAGTCATAAACATCGCATTATTGTGATAAATCATCATTATAAGCTGGCAATAAATGTTAATGTAGTGATAAATCATATTTTCAAACGGGTGGATTTGCCGATCACGCTACCGGTGATAACGTGTGGCCTGTGCGCTGGGTCCCTCTCTTTGTCCGCTCGCGACAAACGCAGTAACGGGAGCGGGCCAGCCCTCATAAAAACAGCAGGATCGGCCGGTGGCGCCTGCATAGCGACAAGGATGGTGTGATGAAGATAGTGGTGTTGGGTGGTGGCGTGATTGGCGTAGCCAGCGCCTGGTATCTGGCCAAGGCAGGTCATCAGGTGACCCTGCTGGAACGGCAGGATGGGGTGGCGCTGGAGACCAGCCATGCCAATGCCGGTCAGATCTCTCCCGGTTACGCGGCGCCCTGGGCGGCGCCCGGCATTCCCCTCAAGGCCGCCAAGTGGCTGCTGCAAAAACACGCCCCCTTCACGGTGCGCCCTACATCGGATCCATTTCAGCTGCGCTGGATGCTGAAGATGTTCGCCAACTGCACTCCGACTGCCTATGCCATCAACAAGGGGCGCATGGTCCGCCTTGCCGAATACAGCCGTGACTGCATGAAGGGGCTGCGTGATGAGCTGGCCCTGGATTACGAGGGACGCCAGCTCGGCACCCTGCAGCTGTTTCGAAGCCAGGCCCAGCTTGATGCCAGCAAACGGGATATCGAGGTGCTGGAAGAGTATGGCGTGCCCTACCAGTCATTGGATGCCAGCGGTTGTGAGGAGGTGGAGCCTGCGCTGGCGCGGGTACGCGGCAAGATAGTGGGCGGCCTGCGCCTGCCGGGTGATGAAACCGGCGATTGCTTCCGCTTCACCAAGGCACTGGCCGCCGAGGCGCAAAAACTCGGGGTGGAATTTGTCTTCAACTGCGCTATCGACGAGATTGAACTGGCGCAGGGGCGCGCCGTAGCGGTGCGGGCCGGTGAGCAGCGTTTCAAGGCCGATGCCATCGTCTGTGCGCTGGGCAGCTATGCCACCGGCTTCCTGCGCCCGCTTGGGCTCGATCTGCCAGTCTACCCGGTCAAGGGCTACTCCCTCACCCTGCCGATGGCCAACCGCGATGCGGCGCCACGCAGTACAGTGCTGGATGAAACCTACAAGGTTGCCATCACCCGCTTCGATGATCGGATCCGGGTCGGCGGTATGGCGGAGCTGTCGGGTTTCAACCTGGCGCTCAACCCGAAACGCTACGACACCCTGGCCATGGTGGTGGGGGATCTCTTCCCTGAGGGGGGGGACATACAGCAGGCCGAGTTCTGGACCGGGCTGCGGCCTATGACGCCAGACGGTACCCCGCTGGTGGGCCCAAGCCCTGTGCCAGGGCTCTGGCTCAACACAGGCCACGGCACCCTGGGCTGGACCATGGCGGCAGGGTCGGGCCAGCTGTTGGCGGATCTCATCAGCGGCAGCACGCCCGCCATCAGCGATAAGGGGCTGACCCTGGCCCGCTACGGCTGAAACTGAGGCTGCCACAAGGCCTGATCCTGCAGCAAGGCCTGCCGATCCTGGCGACTGCTGCCGAGCAGCTCACCGTACTGCTCCAGGGCAAGATCGCCCTGGCAGGTCGCGATGCACTCGCTCGGCTGGGGAACGGCGCCGCGGTAGCCTGTTGCAGAGAAAGGCCAGCGTCACTGCCACGGCAGAGGCCAGCGCGCAGGCAAGCGGCTCACACAAACAGGGCGTCCGGTCCGCCGGCCGCCCTGTTTGTATTTTTCATCAACAAAGTGATGTTCGGATGCACACTGTTGCATCCAAAATGTGACGCCGCAGAAAGTTCTCACAAAAACAATGGGTAACGATCCCTTTTTTCTCTTCTCTTAACGCTTTCTTAAGACTTGCCGTGTACCCTTGATGTCAATTTCATCAACAGAGCCACTCATCATGAGCACCATCAGAGACGCCCTGCGTCGCTTCGACGGCCAGCGCCGTTGCTGGACAACCGGGCTGGAGCGGGCAGCCCTCGCCTGGCTTGCCAAACGGGGCAGGCTGCCAGCCTCAAGCCAGCCAGCCCAACGGATCCTCATCATTCGCAGCACGAACCGCATCGGCAACAATCTGTTCCTGCTGCCCTTTTTACAAAAGGTACGCAGTACCCACCCCAACGCCGACATCGAGCTGGTGTGCAGCGGTGGCCAACTGCTCCCCTTTCTGGCCGATCTGAAACTGCAACAGGTGCATCAGGTCAGATTGCAGGGTAAGCAGCTGATCGCGGCCCTGCCCGTGCTGTGGCGCTTGGGTCGCCAACAATATGACCAGGTTTATGTCCCGTTCGCCTCCAGCACGGATCACCTCATCGCCGCCTGGGTGCGCGCCAGCGAGAAGCTGGGTTTTGAGGAAGCCAGGGGGGATGTGCTGTTCGATCGGCCGATCGCCTCCAACGGCCAGTGCCACTATGCCCACCAGCCGCTGCAACTGCTCGGCCTGCACGCAAGCCTCGCCGATCAGATTGAACTGGGCAGTATGCTGCACACCGCCTGCCCACACCTGACGGCGTTGATACAGAGCCACCCGGGCCGACCCCTTATCGGCTTTTTCACCGGCGCCCGCAAGGGCAAGGGGCTCTCCCTCCCCCAATGGCAGCGGCTGCTCGGGGATCTGCGCCGCCAACGCCCGGATGCCCTGCTGATCCAGTTCAATGATCCGGCCGATCCCCTGCCTCTGCTGGGCGACATGCCGGTCTCCCTGCGCAACTTGAGCGAATTGGCCCGCTTCGCCAGCGGCCTCGCCCTCTTTGTCAGCTGCGACACGGGCCCGCTCCATCTGGCCGCCGCCAGCGGCGTGCCTTGCCTGGGCCTCTTTACCCAGACAGATCCCGAGCGCTACGGCTGCCTCGGGGCCCAGCACCGCAACCTGGTCGTCAACGATCGCAACGCCATTCCCCTCGATCCCCACTGGCTGGCCGAGACGCTGGCACGGACGCAAACACCCAGAGAGCGGCAACCCGCCCTCTCCAATGCGCAATACCAGAGCCCATCCCAGACCCCCCAGCTGGTGGCACACTGACCACGATGACGCAGCCACAAAGAGGGCGGCCTTGGCCGCCCTCTTTGTTTTAACAAGCCGTTATCCGGCGCCAGGGGGCAACCGCCTCACCGATAACGCGCCTCGATGCGAGCCAGCTCGCCACTCTGACGCAGCCTGACCAGGACGCGGGAGAACTCGGGCGCCCGGCGCTGAAAAGGAGAGGTATGGGCGATGCAGAGGGTGAGCGGGGTCAATCCCAGCTGAAGCGGCACCTCTATGA
>NZ_CAWNYS010000581.1:0-2381 GCF_963878295.1 Aeromonas sp. HMWF014
ATGGCCTACTTCAAGATTAGCCTTTCAACACGTAATTGGGACAGAGCCTATTTTTTTGCCTCGTTGCCAGCGCCCTATCTTTATTGTCCTGCAAAACGCCCTGCCCAAAGAGCCATCACTTATCAGCGGCACGCTTTTTACTCAGAACCACTTGAAACCCACTCAAAGTATCGCTAGGATACGCCACTTTTCCGCCGGCAGTGGATACAGGGAGGTGGAAACCCGGGTGATGGAGTCACCAACCGGCTTGCAATCCAACAAGGCAAGCACCCATGACGCAAACCGTTGACACACAACCCGACCAGACCCCTCTACCACCACCGAACGCCGAGCTCGGCGATAACGAATACGGCACGATCGTACGCCTCGACGTGGTCGATCTGGCGGCACCGGACGACGATTACTGATCACACCCTTAAAGGGATCCCCGGCACGCAATGGGATTGTGTGGCCACTGAGCCGTGAATTTCGCCACCCTTGCATCCTCCCGAGGGGCCAGAAAGAGCGGCTGATACAAATAACAATAAAATGCTATATATCTGAACATTACCAGTTGTATTCACTATTCATCACCCTCCCCTCCCCCTGCGTGTTGTCAGGCCAAGCTGATACAAACCTACGTTATTGCTCGTCACTTTGCCCTCGCTGATGGGGTAAATCCCATTCGCCTCCCATTCGCAACTCAAGTTTTAAACAAACGTTCACTAGCCAATGCTGGCAGGATCTGGATATTCACTGGGATCGAAGATCTCATTTCATACAACCGTTTTTTGAAAGCTTGGAGTTAGGTCGGGATTTGTTTTTGCATTTGTAATTTTATTACGTAATAAATTACATATCGAGCCTCATTATCCCCACTGGATCACACCACCATCAGGGGTCGGAAAACAAGCGCATAACCATCTGCATAGAGTTTTTGCGCTAATCACATAAAGCCATTAAAAACATACCCTTAACCACAACCCAAAAACGAGTGTTTTAAAAAACCGGTTGACGAGCAGAGCAATATTTCGCACCTTATAAATCGTGTCACCCCGTCGTTACGGGACGTTTGAAAGAACAGGGATCGACTTTGGTCGTAGTTAGTAAGTTCAAAATGTAATTTTCAAAGGAGTGAACCTTATGTCGGCACCGGCTCAGACCCACTGCAGCGCCCGCCTTCGCATCCAGGGCGAGATGCTGCCCGAATACGCGCAAATTCTGACGCCGGACGCGGTGGCTCTGGTCGCCGAACTGGTAGAACGTTTTGCTCCCCAAAGAGGGGAATTGCTGAAACAACGTGTGGCACGCCAGGCCCGCATCGATGGCGGCGAGCTGCCGGATTTCCTGCCCGAAACCGCCCACATCCGTGCCGGTGACTGGACCGTTCGCGGTATTCCCGCCGACCTGCAAGACAGACGGGTGGAGATCACGGGCCCGGTCGAGCGCAAGATGGTGATCAATGCCCTCAATGCCAACGTTAAAGTGTTCATGGCGGACTTTGAGGATTCGCTGGCCCCCGCCTGGAACAAGGTGATCGAGGGGCAAATCAACCTGCGCGATGCGGTCAACGGCACCGTTTCTTACACCAGCCCGGAAGGAAAGGCCTATACCCTGACCCCCAACCCGGCCGTGCTTATCTGCCGGGTTCGTGGCCTGCACCTACCGGAAAAACATGTCACCTTTGATGGCACTCCCATCCCGGGCGGCCTGTTCGACTTTGCCCTCTACTTCCTGCACAACTATCAGGCGCTGCTGGCCAAAGGGTCGGGCCCCTACTTCTATGTGCCCAAGCTGCAAAGCCATCTGGAAGGGCGCTGGTGGAGCGAAGTGTTCGCCTGGACCGAAGACAAGTTCGGTCTGCCCCGCGGTACCATCAAGGCCACCGTACTGATTGAAACCCTGCCCGCCGTATTCGAGATGGATGAACTGCTCTATCAGATGCAGGATCACATAGTCGCGCTCAACTGTGGCCGCTGGGACTACATCTTCAGCTATATCAAGACGCTCAAGAACCACCCGGATCGAGTACTGCCGGACAGGCAGGTGGTGACCATGGACAAACCCTTCCTCTGCGCCTACTCGCGCCTGCTGATCAAGACCTGTCACAAGCGCGGCGCGCTGGCCATGGGCGGCATGGCCGCCTTCATCCCGGCCAAAGATGCGGCCGTCAACGAGCAGGTGTTTGCCAGGGTCAAAGCCGACAAGGAGCGCGAAGCCAACAACGGCCATGATGGTACCTGGGTCGCCCACCCCGGCCTCGCCGACACTGCCATGGCGGTGTTCAATGCCACCATTGCGGCTGGCGCCAAGAACCAGATCGGCGTGCTACGCGAGCAAGATGCCCCCATCACAGCTGCCGACCTGCTGGCCCCCTGCGAGGGTGAGCGCACCGAGGCGGG
>NZ_CAWNYS010000582.1:0-3035 GCF_963878295.1 Aeromonas sp. HMWF014
GTGTGCTCAACCGTCAGGCGCTGGACTACGAGACGCTGCCGCAGGAGGGGGAGTACATGCTGCCCATCTTGCTGGCGCAGTGGCCGCAGGATTATGTGGAGCAGCGGGTACGGACGGTCAGCCAGCTGTCGACACTCACCTTGCGAGACTTGGCCCGCCGCTGGCTCGATCCCGATGACATGGTGATCCTGGTGGTGGGGGATGCCAAGGTGCTGGCTCCCGCGCTCGCCACCCTGGGTTGGCCGGTGCAGCGGCTCTCTGCCGCCCCTTGATGAGAGTGTTTTTCGGTGCTGATATCAACAGCCCGCCCCATTTGCAGGGGGCGGGCTGTTTTTTTAAGCCGTGAAAGGGGCCAGGGTATCAGGTGATGGCCAGTGCCGCCGCCAGATCGGCGATCAGATCGTCGGCATCTTCCACCCCGATGCTGAAGCGGATGAGATCGTCATTCACTCCGGCGGCGAGACGGCTCGCCTCGTCCATGGCGGCGTGGGTGGTGCTGGCAGGATGACAGGCCAGGCTCTCCAGATCGCCCAAACTCACCGCCTGCACGAACAGCTGCAGGTTGTCGAGCAGGGTGGCACAGCGGGCAAAGCCGCCTTCCAGCTCTATGCTCACCATGCCGCCAAAGCCACTGGCGAAGGCGCCGAGGGCGTCGTGGCCCGGGTGGCTGACGAGGCCCGGGTAGATCACCTTCTTTACCGCCGGGTGGGCAGCCAGGAACTCGGCCACTTTCTGCGCGTTGTGCAGGTGGGCATCCATGCGCAGCGGCAGGGTCTTGACCCCGCGCTGCAGCAGGTAGGCCTCCTGCGGGCCTATGGGGGATCCTATGTGTTTGAGGGCCACGGTGCGGATGGATTTCATCAGCGCGTGGGAGCCAGCCACTACCCCGGCGATGATGTCGCCGTGGCCACCCAGATACTTGGTGCCGCTGTGCATCACGATATCGATGCCAAGCTCCAGCGGGCGCAGCAGGTAGGGGGTGAGGAAGGTATTGTCACACACGCTGATGGCCCCCACCTTGCGGGCTGCTTCCACCACCAGTCGTGGATCCACCACCTTGAGGGTCGGGTTGGTCAGGGTTTCGAACAGTACCACCTTGGTGGCGGGGCGAATATTGGCCAGCAGATCCTGATCGCTCTCGTAGGCGGTGACTGTGATGCCAGCGCGGCTGAAGGTCTGTTTGAGAAACGCATCTGTGCCGCCGTAGAGCGGGCCAATATAGGCCACCTCATCGCCGCTGTCGGCCAGGGCATACATGATGGCGCTGACCGCTGCCATGCCGCTTGCCACCACCAGCGCTTCGTCGGCGCCCTCAAGGGCGGCCAGTTTCTGCTCCAGCTCGGCTGTGGTGGGGTTGCCAAAGCGGCTGTAGATAAAGCCGGGGGCCTGACCTGCGAAACGCTCCTTGCCCGCCTGGGCATTGAAGTAGCTGAAGGTGCTGCTCTGATAAATAGGGGTGGTGAGGGCGCCGGTCTGGGGATCGATCCGTTGGCCGCTGTGCACGCTCATGGTTTTGAATTTCATTCTATTACTCCGTCATTGCCAGGCTTGTGGCTTAACTGCTTGTGTCATCTGGATGGCGGGACGCTGCGGCATCCCACGTCTAATCGGTGTGGCAGCGTCAGGCTGGCTGCGGTTGGCGCCACTCGCTGTTTGTCGTCTGCCCGCTTGCCGGCTGCTGGTTGGCTGAAGCCGGGGCGGCGGCATAGTGGCGGGCTGCCACGTCGGGGTGGGAGCGCAGCCGCCCTTTGAGCACGTTCTCCCCCACCTGATAAAAGAGCGGGTTGGCGGGGTCGCTCTCGGGCCCTTGTGCCTGCGCCGCCAGCTCGGGGGAAAGGGTGAGCAGGGGCACGGTGGCATCGAGCCGCGCCGCCATAAAGAAGGCGCAGGAGAGGCGTGATACCCCGGGCGGCGGGCTCACCACCCGGTGCAGGGTCGCCTTGAGATAGCCGTTGGAGGCAAGCTCCAGCAGTTCGCCGATGTTGACCACCAGGGTCCCCGGCAGGGGCGGGACCGGGATCCAGCCGGTGGCAGTCTCCACTTCCAGCCCTGAGTGATGGTCCTGCATCACCAGGGTCAGGTAGCCGGGATCCTTGTGGGCGCCGACACCCTGACTGCTGCCGCCCGCCTCTTGCCCCGGGTAGTGGATCAGCTTCATGTGCTGGTAGGGAGCGCCGTGAATGCTCCCCTCGAACACCCCGACCGGCTGTTCCAGCACCTCGGCAAAGGCGGCGAGCAGGGTGAGGGTGATGTCGCTCAGCCGTTCCTGCCAGGCCAGCAACTGCGTTTTCATCTCGGGCAGGGCGGCGGGCCACTGGTTGGGGCCTATCAGCCGCTGCCAGGGGGAGTGGATATGGTCTGCATCGAGCGCACTTGCTTCATTCATAATGTCGAACTGCTCGCGCCGGTCCGGCCGCTGGCGGGTGAGCTCGGCACCCACCCGGTTGTAACCGCGAAAATGGGGAGAGAGCACCATCTGCACCGTGCGTTTTTCCGGCTCCGGCAGGGCGAAAAAGCGGGCCGCCAGCGCCAGGGTCTCTGTCTGCTGCGCCTCGCTCAGGCCATGGCCTGTCAGATAAAAAAAGCCAATTTCGCGGGCCGCTCGGCCAAGCTGGGCCAGCATCTGGCGACGAGTGTCAGGGGCGCCTTCGAGTGCGGCGAGATCGATGATCGGCAGTGGTGAATGTGCCATGTGCACCTCCTCATTGTCTGAGCGCCGGGCTGTTTTCCGGCCACTCAGTGCAAAAACGACAGCGCGTCGATCGGTGGTGAGCCACCGGGCCGATCGGTAAAGATGGCGCCATTTGGATTGAGGGTGATGCTACTGTTCGGCGTTATAAGACGGAAACAACAAATTATTCTTAGTTATATACAAAAATCGAAATAGAATTCGACACTCATTCGGGTGGGTGTTTATTGAGCGGTCTATGGGACTTGGTACCGACGGTCCCACCAGCGCAGCGAGCATCCGGCTATTGCGAGAACAAGCGTCTGGCTGGCATAGCGGTCACTGGCGGGAGTGGGCCGGGCTATCG
>NZ_CAWNYS010000583.1:0-6103 GCF_963878295.1 Aeromonas sp. HMWF014
CCCTTGAACCACTCATCCAGCAGGGGATCTATCTGCACCTTGTCCCAGAAGGGGTCGCTGGCATCGAGGGCAAAGCTCCCCTGCAGGGTGCTGCGCCACTCACCTGGCGTGTTGCCGTGCCGGGCTTGCAGGTCGGCGCTCAGATCGGCCTTGCCGGCGAAGGAGATGGGGGAGTGCAGCAGCTTGCTCCACTGCACCAGATCCAGCTTCTCCCCCTTGAGCTGCAACCGGCTGGTCTGGCCGGGCTCCTTGCCCCACTGGCCACTCAGGCTGAGGGATCCTTCGTCGGGCAGCGAGCTGGTCAGCTTGTTGAGTCGCCAGGCGCTGGGGGTCAGTTCGCCATCCAGCGTGCCGTTGCGGGCACTGAGGCCGTCCCACACCAGTTCGAACCACTGGCTCTCAATCCTGGCCCGGCCGAGCAGGGACACGGGCTGCTGGCCCCGCAGACCGAGGTCGGTCAGATAGAACTGCCAGCCGGTCAGCGATAGCGGCAGGGCATCGTCGAACGAGAGCACCTTGAGCTTGTCGAATGCCAGCTTGCGGATGTCGATCTGCGGTGGTTGCCAACTTTGCCAATCCTGCCACCACCCCTGTGGCAGGCTGATGTCCATGCCGCTCAGGGCCATGTCTTTGAGGGTCAGCTTCTGCTGTTGGGTATCCAGCGCCAGCGCCAGATTGAATTCGCCTTCGTAGGCCTTGCCCTGCACTTCGGCGTCGATCTGCTGGGGCGAGAAGGAGACCCGTCCCTTGAGATCTTCCAGCTGGAACAGGCCGCGGCCGAGATCGCCGAGGGCGCCAGAGAAGTAGCCGGTCGGCGTGCTGCCGGCCTGCCAGCTGAAGGCGGCGAGCTGGCCGTTGAAGTTGTTGAGGGAGATCTCCTGTTCGATGGCGCTGATGCTCACATCACGCACCTGTCCCACGTCCAGGCTGATGTGGCGCAGCGGCAGCTCCTTGTGTCCCGCTTTTCCCCACTCGATCCGCATGCCCTGCGCCTTCAGATTGCTCAGCTGCAGGCTGCGGGCGGGCCAGTCCAGGGTCATGCCGGTTTCCAGCAGGCCCTCGAACAGGTTGGCGGTCAGCTTGCCGGTGCTCAGCACCTGGCCTTCCAGTCGGCCCTTGAGATTAAGGCGGGAGAGGGCAAAGGTGGGGGTTGTCAGCTCATTGATGTTGAGGCTCAGGTTGGCCTGGGGTGGCCGCACCGGATTGAGTAACTGCCAGTCGTTGAGGGTGGCGTTGAGGCCGCTCAGGGTCAGTTCGTCACTTTGCAGGCTGAGCCGATCGATAGTGCTGTCGCGGATGGTGAGGGAGTGCAGCGGCAGGTTCGGCAGCTGGTTGGGCAGCGGCAGCCTGATGATGGGGCGGATCAGGTCGAGATGGGCGATGCGCACATCCCGGCTCAGCCAGTCAATGCTCTCTATCTCCAGATAGAGCTTGTCGAGGGTGACGGCGTCGCCATAGCTCACCTGCTCGGCCAGCAGGGTATAAGGGTGGAGCGGGTTGAACACCAGCCGCCCTATGGTGACGGGCACACCTGTCTGCTGGCTGATCCAGCTGGCAATGGGGTCCTTGGCCCGCTCTGCATCGAACAGGCCGAGGGCGACCCAGACAAACAGCAGCAGGAAGGCGAAGGGGTAGAGCAGGCCGCGTAACCAGGAATTCATAGGTCCTTTCCTCCTGTTTTGGGATGGTTGTCAGGCGTTGGAGTGGTGATCTCGCAGACCCAGCCAGCGGCGGATCAAGGGGTCTACGTGGGATCTGTGTCTGTCCATCAGGCAATGTGCCCATCTTCTGCATTTGCCTTGGTCAGGCATTGGAATAGTGATCCCGTAAACCGAGCCAGCGGCGGATCAAGGGGTCCACGTGAGAGCCGTGTCTGTCCATCAGGAAGCGCGCCATCTTCTGCACTTGCGGGATGAGCGACTGGTCGCGCACCAGGTCGGCGATCTTGAGATCGGCCAACCCGGTCTGGCGGGTGCCGAGCAGTTCCCCCGGGCCGCGCAGCTCGAGATCGCGCTGGGCGATCAGGAAGCCGTCATTGGTCTCCCGCAATACCCCGAGCCGGCTCTGGGCCGTCTTCGACAAGGGTGCATGATAAAGCAGCACGCAGTGGGAGGCCACAGAGCCGCGCCCGACCCGGCCACGCAGCTGGTGCAGCTGGGCCAGCCCGAGCCGCTCAGGGTTTTCGATGATCATCAGGCTGGCGTTGGGCACGTCCACCCCCACCTCGATGACGGTGGTGGCGACCAGCAACTGCAGTATGCCCGCCTTGAACTCCTCCATTACCCGCTGCTTCTCGATAGGGCGCATCCGGCCGTGTACCAGCCCGATATGCAGGCCGGGCAGCTGGTTTTGCAGCTCGGCGGCAGTATCCTCGGCGGCCTGGCACTCCAGCACCTCGGACTCTTCGATCAGGGTACAGACCCAGTATGCCTGCTTGCCCTCTTCACAGGCCAGCTTGACCCGATCTATCACATCCTGACGACGGCTGTCCGGCAGGGCGACCGTGGTGATGGGGGTACGGCCAGGTGGCAGCTCGTCGATGATGGAGGTGTCGAGATCGGCATAGGCGGTCATTGCCAGGGTGCGGGGAATGGGGGTGGCAGTCATGATGAGCTGATGGGGATGGACGCCCTCCCGCTCCCCTTTCTCGCGCAGGGCGAGGCGCTGGTGCACCCCGAATCTGTGCTGTTCGTCGATGATGACCAGGGCCAGGCGCTGGAACACCACCTGCTCCTGGAAGATGGCGTGGGTGCCCACCACCATCTTGACGCTGCCATCGGCAATGGCGGCGAGCTGAGCTTCTCGCGCCTTGCCCTTCTGCTTGCCAGCCAGCCAGCCGACCCCGATGCCGAGCGGTGCCAGCCAGTTGCCGAAGTTGATGGCGTGTTGTTCGGCCAGCAGCTCGGTCGGTGCCATCAGTCCCACCTGGCAGCCGTTACCGATGGCTTGCAGCGCCGCCAATGCTGCGACCAGCGTCTTGCCTGAACCCACGTCGCCCTGTACCAGCCGCATCATGGGGTAGCTGCGTTGCAGGTCCTGGCCGATTTCCGCCACCACCCGGTTCTGGGCACCGGTGGGCGTGAATGGCAGGGCGCCGAGCAGTTGTTCGACCAGCGCTGGCGCCGGTTTGAGGACTCGAGCCAGCTGGGTTTGCGCCTGGGCGCGGACTTTCAGTACTGAGAGGTTGTGGGCCAGCAGCTCTTCCAGCACCAGTCGCTGTTGTGCCGGGTGCTGGCCGCTTTCGAGCAGCGCCAGCGCCACCGAGGGGGGCGGGCGATGGAGCAGACGCAGGGCGGCGGCCAGTTCGATCTGCTGGGGATAGAGCCCGGCGGGCAGCAGCTCTTCCACGCCATAGAGGTCGAGTTGAGCCAGCGCCTGATCGGTGAGGTTGCGCAGGGTGAGCTGGCGCAGCCCTTCGGTAGTCGGGTAGACGGGGGTGAGCGCCCCTTCGGTCTGGCCGGCTTGTTCTTCGCCGAGCAGCTTGTACTCGGGGTGGGCCATCTCCAGCCCGTATTTGCCGGGGCGCACCTCGCCGAAGCAGCGGATCAAGCGGCCCTGGCCCAGGCTGTTTTTCTGGGCGGCGGTGAAGTTGAAGAAGCGCAGGGTGAGGGTGCCGGTGCCGTCGCTGATGCGGCAGACCAGCATGCGGCGACGCCCCATTACCAGCTGGGTATCCTGGATTTCGCCCTCGACGGCGCCGTGCAGCCCGGGTGGCAGATCGCCAATGGGCCACACCTGGGTACGGTCCTCGTAGCGCAAGGGGAGGTGGAACAGCAGATCCTGTACCGTCGCCAGCCCCAGTCGCTCGAGTTTCTCCTGCATCTTGCTGCCGACGCCCTTGAGGCTGTCGAGGGAGATTTTATCCAATTTCATCAATTAGATGCCCGAAAACACTGTAAATATGTCCAGATGATAGGGGGTGTTGATGGCTCGATGCAAGCCGCGTTGCAGTGAGCAGGGCGGTTGGGCGGCTGCAAAAAGGCAGTGGCCATATGTGACAAAGGCCTGCCGAAAAACGGGAGGCCTTTTTTGTCGCGGCTTGCGGGCGGGATGCGCCCCGGCGTCAGATGATGCGTTTGAGCAGGATATGAGCCTTGACCCTGTGGATCCGGGCCAGCAGCTTGCGCACCTGTTCCGGGTAGTCCTTGATCTGCTCAATCTGATCGAAGTGGCTGATCCGCTTGGTGTTGGAGAGTATGTTCTCCCGCTCCCCATTGAACTGGGCGCGGAGGTGATGGCGACGATCGTACACCAGCAAGCCATTTTCCAGATCCAGCGCCCAGGCACGGGGGTTGAGGTTGCTGCCGGTGAGCAGCGCCCACTCGTCATCCACGAAGATCCCCTTGAGGTGGTAGGAGTTGCGCTCGCAGCACCACAACATCAGGTTGAGACGGCCTGCATCGATGTGATGCTGGTTGCGCTCGGCAAACTTGCGCAGATTGGTCTCGTACAGATAGGGCAGCCCGCCTATGGTGGTGAACCTCTCCTCCGGTGGGATGAAGAAGTCGTTGGCCGTCTTGTCGCCCACCACTATGGTCACCTTGCAACCGCGTTTGAGCAGGGCTTCGATGTCCTTGTTCAACTCCTTGGGCGGGTTGAAATAGGGGGTGCAGATGAAGATCTCCCGCTCGGTGGCACGCACCAGGGTACGAATCATCTTGTTGAGCTGATTGCCCCGCTTGCCAAGCCCTGTCATCGGGGTGATGGCGATCTCCTGGCTGTTGACCGGCATGCTCTCGAAGCGGTACTGGCCCACTCGCAGGCTGTGCTTGAAGCGGCGGATCGGCCCCTTCAGCTGCTTGGCAGTGGGAATGTCGGTGCGATCGAGTCGCTGTACTGCTTCGCTCTTGAGGAAGAGATCGTCCACATAGTTGACCATGCAGCAGGTCAGCTCCGGGCTGGTGATCTGGTGATAACGGTCGAAACGGTAGCGATCCTGCTGATGCAGGTAGATGTCGTTGAGGCTGGCACCCGAGTAGAGCAGGGTGTCATCGAAGATAAAGCCCTTGAGGTGCAACACACCGAGCAGCTCGCGCCCCTTCACCGGCACGCCGTAGATGGCGATCTGGTGCTCGTGACGGGCAGCCATGTCCTGATACATCAGGTGGTTGCCCCCCTGTTCGCCCTTGCCGATCAGACCGCGCTGGGCACGGTGGAAGTCGACGAAGAGCTTGATGTCCAGAGCCGGATTGCGCTGCTTGGCGGCGTAGAGGGCGGACAGTATCTCCCGTCCCGCTTCGTCATCCTGCAGGTAGAGGGCCACCAGATAGATGCGGTGTGTCGCGCTGGCGATGAGCGAAAGGATCCGGCTCTTGAAGTCCCTGGCGCTATTGAGCACCTGAAACTGATCTGCGGCGACGGCGATCTGGGGCAGACGAGCCAACAGTTGTCGATAATGTGCCGATGAATGCATAGAGAAACCTGAAATCACTGCGTTAAGCGTTCCACTCGGAGCGATGGATAGGCGATTCTAGCAACCTCGACCTGTTAGCCAAAGAAAGAATCGTCATAAAGATGAAAAAGGCCTCACATCGGAGGCCTTTTTGACAGCGGTTATGTTCAAAGGAAGCTGTAGATGATCATCGCCATGACACCGCCCGTGGTGCCTATGATGGTCTCCATCACTGTCCAGGTCTGCAGGGTCTGCTTCTCGGAGAGGCCAAGATAGCGGTTGGCCAGCCAGAAGCCGGAGTCGTTGACGTGGGAGAGGACGATGGCCCCGCCACCGATGGCGATGGTCACGGCGGCCAGCTGGGCACCGTTAAGCCCGAGCGGCTCCAGCATCGGCAGCACCAGACCGCAGGCGGTCAGCATGGCGACCGTGGCGGAACCCTGAATGACCCGCACCGCGGCCGCCAGGATAAAGGCCAGCGCGACGATGGGCAGGCCGGAATCTGCCAGCATGTTGCCGAGGGCGGCACCCACCCCGGAATCAACCAGCACCTGCTTGAACACGCCACCGGCGCCGGTCACCAGTATGATGACGCCGGCTGGCTGGATGGCGCTGTTGCAGACGCTCATCACTTCGTCACGGGACATACCGCGACGCACCCCCAGCAGGTAGAAGGCGGCCAGACAGGCGACCATGATGGCAGTGAAGGGA
>NZ_CAWNYS010000584.1:0-1753 GCF_963878295.1 Aeromonas sp. HMWF014
ATCATTAATATGGAAAACTTTACCCGCCTCAGCCCCTGCTTTAGGCTAGGGCGACCTCTCATGAACGGAAACGTGCGCCATGTTGCAACGCCTGCTCTCCCTGCTGCTGATCTCCCTCTGCCTCTTCCCCGTATTCGCTCAGGCCAATGACGCTATCACCGAGGTGGAGGAGCTGCTGCAGAGCGTGCCCAAAACAGACACCCCGGAAAACCAGAAGCTGCGGGAAAGTTATCAGCAGGCGCTGCAATTTGCCCGGGAAGCCCAGCGCTATCGCGAGCAGGGCAAGGCCTATCAGCAGATCCTCATCGACTACCCCAAGGAGTCGGCCCGCCTCAAGGAGCGCCTGCACAACTATCAGCCCCAGCCCCGCCCGCAGCTCTCCTCCCTGAAGGAGGAGGCGCTGCGCCAGGCCATCGGCCTGAGCAGCAACCGCCAGCTCAACCTGCGCAAGGAGCGCCAGGCTGTGATGGACAGCCTCAACCAGCTGGAGAGCACGGGTCAGGAGTATCACCTGCGGGTCGACGAGCTGCGCAAGCAGTTGCAGCAGACTCGCACCCTGCTCGATCGGCTCAGCTTCAGCAGTGAATCGGACCGCCAGCAGGAGGCCAAGCAGCTGGTCACCCACCTCAAGGAGCAGAGCCTGTCAGACCGGATCCAGATGCTGGAACTGGAGCAGCTCTCTGCCCAGCAACGCAACGATCTCGGCAAGCTGAAGTTGCAGGATCTCAACCTCGCCATCACGGACGAGGATGAGTGGCAGACCAGCCTGCTCAACCAGCAAAACCAGCTACGGCGCGAGAAAACGGAGCAGGCGCTGGCGGAGAGCGAGCGGATGCGCAAGCAGCTCACCTCCGACATGCCGCTGCTGCTGGAACAGCAACAGCAGAACCAGGCGCTCTCCATCCAGCTCGGCGCGCTGGAAGATCAGATAGAGCGGGTACAGGACGATCAAAGGGCCATCGACAAGAACCTCTCGGCCCTGAACGATCTGGCCAACTCGGTGCGCGAGCAGATGGAGTGGCTGCAGATCAGCAATGCCTACGGCGAGAACCTGCGCAGCAAGCTCTCCGATCTGCCGGCCTACTTCCCGCTCGACAAGCTGGAATCCGCCATCGTCAACGCGCGCATGGCCAAGTACCAGTACGAGACAGAGCAGGACGCGCTCAAGGATCCGCGCCAGATGCGCGAGCAACTGATGGCCACCGGTGACATGGCCCTCGACCGATCCCAGCAGGCCGTGCTCGACAACCTGCTCAAGGCCAGGCGGCAGTTGCTGACCCGCCTCAACGACGCCTCCGACAGCCTGATCCAGGAGCTGACCCGACTCAAGCTGCTCTACAGCCGCCAGAACAGCAAGATCGACGAGATCCGTGATCTCAGCGCCAGCCACCTGTTCTGGATGCCGGATGTGCGCCCGCTCACCCCGGCCGTGCTACTCGGGGTACCGGCAGCCCTCGGCCTCGCCCTCAACCCGGTCAACTGGTTGCAACTGCCCCAGGCCATTGCCGATAACCACCCCATCACCCTCACCTTCGCCGGTATCGGTATCCTGGTGCTGGCATGGTGCTGGTTCAAGCTGGCCCGCCATCTGACCCAATTCAGCCAGCACATAGCGCCACGCATCGGCAAGGTGACCCAGGACAAGTTCAGCCTGACCAGCCGGCTGCTGATGCGCTCCCTGCTTGCCTCCCTGCCCCTGCCCGCTATGGTGCTGATGGTGCGCGGCCTGCTCGACGACGCCTGGCAATATCCG
>NZ_CAWNYS010000585.1:0-4264 GCF_963878295.1 Aeromonas sp. HMWF014
TACTTCAAGATTAGCCTTTCAACACGTAATTGGGACAGAGCCATAAAAAACGCCCCGGCAGGAACCGGGGCGTTGTGATGACATGGGCATAGGCTGGCAATCAGAGGGCGCTGTCGCCGTGAAACAGTGCCTGCTCGCCGGATTTGAGCAGATAACCCTTCCAGAGGAAAAGTTGATAGGCACCGCCCTGCCAGGACCCGTTGCCCTCATCCCCTTGCCGGGTCAGCAAGGTCTGCTCACCGTTTGGCAGAGTCAGTTCGGCCTGGCTCTGGTCGGCATTGAACAGCAGGAAGGCGCTGCCAGTCTCATTCGCCTCGAGGGATTGCAGCCGCACCGCCTGTTCGAACAGTCGCACGCACTGGTTGGTCAGGGCGGACCACTGGTAGCCTGCGCTGCCGATGCAGTCATGGCTGTCACGATCACCACCAACCAGATGTTGCTCAGGTGTGCTGCAGGCCGCCAGCAGCAGGGAGGCGGTCATCAGAGTCAGAGTGCGCATGCTTACCCCTGCTTGTCTTCGAGATTGTCCCGCTCGATGACGATGTTGGAGAAACCCAGCTCCTTGAAGTAGTTCTCCTGATAATCTTTCACGCTCTTCTTGTCACGGCGGCAGACCTGCGCCAGCTGGGCCTCCATGGCGTGGAAGCTGGAAAGATCCAGCCCTTCGGCGGCGGCAATGGCGTCGTAGATGCTGCGGAACTTGTCGTTCGCGTAGCCGAGCTCTTTGGCCTGTTTTTTGTAGGTGTAGGTAATCTTAAACGCCATCTGGCCCTTCCTTCTTCGATTTGGCTTGCTTGCGCTGGACATAGAGATAGAGGCTCTCGACCTTCTCCCGGGCCCAGGGGGTTTTGCGCAAGAACTTCAAGCTGGACTTGATGCTGGGGTCGTCGGTGAAGCAGCGGATGTTTATCTGCTGTCCGAGCTCTTCCCAGCCATAGTGGTCGACCAGGGCGGTGACGATCGCCTCCAGGGTTAGCCCGTGCAGCGGGTTCTTTGGTTGCGAGGCGCCTGGCTGGTCACTCATGCCTTGGCCGCCAATGTGGCAAAGGGTTGACCCATACGGGTAGTGACACCATTGGCCAGATGCGGCTCGAAGCCGGCCAACATGCCAGGTCCAAACAGGCAGACCACGGTACTGCCCAGTTTGAACAGGCCCATCTCGGCCCCTTTTTGCAGGGTGATGGCTTCATCGCCGCGGTAATCCCAGCGCACCACTTCCTTCTGCTTGGTCGGTGCAATATTACCGGCCCAGATGGTCTCGATACTCGCGACGATCGTAGCGCCGACTAGCACCAGCGCCATGGGGCCGTGCGGGGTGCGGAAGGTGGCAACCACCCGCTCGTTGCGGGCAAACAGATTGGGCACGTTCTCGGCGGTGAGCGGGTTGACGGAGAAAAGATCCCCCGGCACGAACACCATGCTCTCCAGCACGCCGTCCAGCGGCATATGGATGCGGTGGTAATCCTTGGGCGCCAGATAGATGGTGGCAAAGTCGCCATCCTTGAACGGCGCCACCAGATCTTCATAGCCACCCAGCAGTTCACGGGCGCTGTAGTCGTGGCCCTTGGCCTGGATGATGCGCCCCTGATGGATGGGGCCGAGCTGGCTGACAGTGCCATCCACCGGCAGCGCCAGGGTCATGGCATTGTCTACCAACGGGCGTATCCCCGGTTTGAGCTCACGGGTGAAGAACTGGTTGAAGCTCTTGTAGTGGGCCGGGCTCTCGTGCAGCGCTTCGCTCATGTCGACGCCGTACTGCTTGATAAACGCCTCTATCACTTTGGTGGTGACGTTGCCGGCTTCGGCAGCCGCAAGCTTGCCCACCAGACGGGAGAGGGCGTGTTTGGGCAGGCAGTATTGACCGGCAATTTTCAGGTTGTCAGTGATGCTCATGATCTTCATCGAAATAATAAGTTGAATGGGTCACAGTCGGGCCTGTTGGCGACCGTGGCGGGCTTCCTGCATGGTTTCCAGGATGCGGTGATAGTTGTGGAAGCGATCGGCGCTGATGTCGCCACGGTCGACCGCCGCACGCAGGGCACAGCCGGGATCGTCCTTGTGGGTGCAGTCGCGGAATCGGCAACCCCCCAGGTAGTCACGAAACTCGATGAAGCACCAGGTGATGCGATCGGCTTCCAGATGCCAGAGAGCGAACTCGCGGATCCCGGGGGAATCGATGAGATCGCCGCCGCTCGGGAAGTGATAGAGCCGCGCCGTGGTAGTAGTATGCGTACCGAGCCCCGAGTTTTCGGAGATCTCGCCGGTCAGCACATCCAGCCCCGGCATCAGGGCATTGGTGAGTGACGATTTGCCCACCCCGGACTGGCCGACGAAGATGCTGATCTTGCCTTCGAATTGGGCCTTGAGTTCATCCAGCCCTTCGCCGTTCTCACAGCTGACCAGGATCACCTGGTAGCCCAGCTTGCGATAGGGGTCGAGCTGACTCTCGATGCGGGCGCGGGCCGCGGCATCGAGCATATCGACCTTGTTCAGCACGATGAGCGGCTGGATCTCCACATCCTCTGCGGCCACCAGATAGCGGTCGACGATATTGGTGGAGAACTCGGGCATCACCGCCGAGACGATGATGATCTGGTCTATGTTGGCGGCGATGGGTTTGACCCCGTCGTAGAAGTCCGGCCGGGTCAGCACAGAGTGACGCGGATGCACCGCCTCTATAACCCCTGCGGTCGCGGCATTAAGGCCGGGACGCCAGACCACCTTGTCACCGCACACCAGGCTGCTGATGCTGCTGCGACGCAGGTTGCTGCGGTGGATGGTGCCATCGACCGCTTCCACGTCCGCATGCTGACCGAAGCGGCTGATCACCACCCCTTCGATGGCCGGGCCAAACAGGGTGTCATCCACAACCGTAGTGTGATCTTTTTGCAGCCGCCGCTCGCGGTTGGCCTGGACGCGCCTTTGTTGACCCAGATTGAGTTTTGCTTTCTTTGCCACTCGATTCGCCAGTTTATGAACAGATCCAAAGCCAGTATGATACATGCAAATTGGCAAAATTCCGCCATTCCTCCCAATAGAGAGAGCAATCATGACAGTCAGCGCGCAGAACCTGGTATGGATCGACATGGAGATGACGGGTCTGGACCCCGAAGAGAACGTGGTACTGGAGATCGCCACCATCGTCACCGACAAGGATCTGAACGTGTTGGCACAAGGGCCGGTTATTGCCATCCACCAGAACGATGAAGAGCTGGCCAAGATGGATGACTGGAACGTCAATACCCATACCAAGAGCGGGTTGGTGGCCCGGGTCAAGGCGAGTCAGCACGATGAAGCCAAGGCCGTGGCCGAGACGCTCGCGTTTATCCGCCAGTGGGTACCGGAGCGTACCAGTCCGCTGTGCGGCAACAGCATAGGCCAGGATCGCCGCTTCATGGTCAAACACATGGGCGAGCTGGAAGCCTTCTTCCATTACCGCAACGTCGACGTCAGCACCATCAAGGAGCTGGTACGTCGCTGGCAGCCAGAACTGTTGGATCAGTTCACCAAGAGTGGTTCCCATCAGGCGCTGGACGACATCCGCGAATCCATTGCGGAACTGCGCTTCTATCGCAGCCATGTCTTCAAGATCTGAGTGCCAGGCAAGGGGTTACCATCGATTGGTTGCTAAAATCGACAGTTCGGCCAGCTTTTGAGCGAACGCGCGCAACCAGACGAAAAAGCCCTTGCAATTGGAAAGAGTGCTCTTATAATTCGGCTCCCGTGCAGTAGCGCAAGCAACCAAATGCTGCACGATTTGTTTTGATGCCATTTTATGGTGTGTGCGGGAATAGCTCAGTTGGTAGAGCACGACCTTGCCAAGGTCGGGGTCGCGAGTTCGAGTCTCGTTTCCCGCTCCAATCATCCTCACTGACCACAAAATGACAACGCTGTTGCGGGAATAGCTCAGTTGGTAGAGCACGACCTTGCCAAGGTCGGGGTCGCGAGTTCGAGTCTCGTTTCCCGCTCCAAATTGTGATGATGAAACTGGTTCAATCCAGCCCGATGCGGGAATAGCTCAGTTGGTAGAGCACGACCTTGCCAAGGTCGGGGTCGCGAGTTCGAGTCTCGTTTCCCGCTCCAATCATCTTCACCAGCGTAAAATGACCATTTATGTTGCGGGAATAGCTCAGTTGGTAGAGCACGACCTTGCCAAGGTCGGGGTCGCGAGTTCGAGTCTCGTTTCCCGCTCCAAATATTTGCAATGTGACATCCTGTTGCGGGAATAGCTCAGTTGGTAGAGCACGACCTTGCCAAGGTCGGG
>NZ_CAWNYS010000585.1:4274-7014 GCF_963878295.1 Aeromonas sp. HMWF014
CACATTTGCAAGTGACATTCTGTTGCGGGAATAGCTCAGTTGGTAGAGCACGACCTTGCCAAGGTCGGGGTCGCGAGTTCGAGTCTCGTTTCCCGCTCCAATTTCTCTCCTTGAAGTACACCATTCCAATATTTCAACTGAATCGCCCCGCGTGTTCTAGACACTCTGTTGTTGAACGTTGAATTGCTCATTACATCGCGCTGCGATGCGTTGTCGTATCTGGCGTTTATTCAGCGCTTCTCCCCCTCCTCCCGCAAGCAGGAACGGAAGTGCAGGCTCACACGGCGAGTGAAATAGGGAAAGCGGTTGTGACAAGAGATGGCAAATGGCGGGCAAAAAAATAGGAGGAGCAAGTCTCCTCCTACAGGCTCACTGGCGTGGCTTAGAGCAGAGTGACGTTCTCAGCCTGAGGGCCTTTGTTGCCCTGGGTCACAGTGAACTGGACTTTTTGACCTTCAGCCAGGGTTTTGAAACCTGTGCTCTGGATGGAGGAGAAGTGAACGAAAACGTCCGGTCCCTGGGATTGCTCGATAAAGCCAAAACCCTTGGTCTCATTGAACCATTTTACTTGGCCGGTGCGAATGTCAGACATGTGTTAAGTCCTATCTATAACAAAAGGAAACTAAGCCTTGTTGGGCAGCATTTGCCTAGAAATCAGGGGTTGAAACATCACTGACCACGTCAATTTGTCCCAGTAGCATGTAGAACAATCCCTGTCTAAAGCACAAACGATTGTACGTGAGCGCGATCCCTTGTCAATTTGGCACTTTTCATTTTTTGAGCAAGCTAAACATATTGTGACGTCAGCGGCTTATTTCATGGCGTCAGGTCAAAAAAAACGGGAGGCCAGCGCCTCCCGTTTTGTTATTCCTTGAGGGCGAACCCTTCGCCCTGCCGGTCATAACGGTAGACCGCCTGACCGTAGGAGCGGATCTCCACTCGCTGGATGCGACGGGTGTCGTCCACCAGGATGAAGATGGCGCGGCCCGATTGCAGGCGGGTCAGCGGGCGGTCCGGTCCTTCGATGGCGATCAGGCGACTGAGCTCGGCCCCCGGCAGCTCGAACTTGCGCCAGATGGAGTAGAGGGTCTCGCCGGCTTGCACCTCGTGTTGCAGCCAGGTGCCGTTGACCTTCTCTTCGACCGGTTTGGCTGCTGCGGGCGTACTGCCAGCCACGCCATTGCCGACGGTAAGAGCCTGAGCAGGCACGGCCAGCGGCACTTCCAGCGAACCGGACGGGGCCGCTTTCGGGGCGGCAGGCGCAGGTTCCCAGGCCAGCAACAGCAGCCAGATGGGCACCAGTACCAGCAGGCCAATGGTATGTTTGCGGGGCAGCGGGCTGGTCAGCTTGAATTTGCCTGCTTTGGCATCCTGGCGGCGTTGGCCGAGGTTGCTCATCCCTTGGCCAAATCGTTGGCGCAGGGACAGGGTCGCGGCATTGATGCGATGAAGCAGGGATCCTTGTGATTCGTCTTGGCGACGCTGCTGGGCTCGTCTGTTATGGCCTCGTGGGCGACGGTCCGGGGTGGGCACGGCATTTACCTCTCACTACATTGCCTGCCATCAGGCAAATTCGTCGCCTATGGTAAACGGACTCGCCCCCGAGGGGGAGAGTCCTGATGCGGAAAATTATCAGCTGAGACGAAATTGACCCAATAATTGCTGCAATTTGTCGGCCGCCTGACGCAATGCCTGACTGGCTTTGGCCGTTTCGGTCGCATCCTGAGCAATGTCGTTGGCCAGTGCGTTGGTTTTTGACAGGTTGCCGGAGACGGTTTCGGAGACTGAGCTCTGCTCTTCGGCGGCGGAGGCTATCTGGTAGGTCATGTCGTTGATGGTGGAGATCGCCTTGTAGATGCTGCCGAGCGCCTCTTCTGCCAGATCCGCTTCGCTCACCGCCTGATGGGTCAGCTGCTGGCTCTGGGTGATGGCGTTGACCGCATTGGTGGAGCTCTGGCGGATCTTCTCGATCAGCTCCTGGGTGTTCTGTACCGCTTGCTGGGTGTTGCCCGCCAGTTTGCGTACCTCATCGGCCACCACCGCAAAGCCGCGCCCCTGTTCGCCTGCCCGGGCTGCCTCGATGGCGGCGTTGAGGGCGAGCAGGTTGGTCTGATCGGCAATCCCCTGAATCACGGTGAGGATGCTGGTGATCTGGGCGCTGTCGTTGGCCAGCCCTTCGACCACTTCAGCCCCTTTACCGGCTTCTGCCGCGACCTTGTGCATCGACTGGATCACCTGCTGGAAGCGCTCCTTGCCCTGATCCGCGGCGCTTTGCGCCTGCTTGGCGGAGTCGGCGGTGTTGTTGGCGTGGGTGGCCACTTCCTGGCTGACATAGGACATCTCTTGCACCGCGGTCAGCATCTGCTCCATCTCCGCCTGGTGATGCTGCAGGTTGGTGTCGGTCTGACGGGCGATACGGTCGGTATCGCCGGCATGGCGGTTCACCTCGCTGGCGGTCTTGAGCACATCCCCCAGCAGCCCTTGCAGCTTGTCGATAAAGCGGTTGATGCCTTTGGCCAGCTCCCCCAGCTCGTCCACCGAGCGGGTCGCGAGGCGTTTGGTGAGATCCCCCTCGCCATCGGCGATGTCATTCACCAGGCTGACCATCTGACGGATGGGCCCCGTGATGCTGCGGGCTATCACCAGCATGGTGGCCAGCGCCAGCACCAGCACTATGAGTGCACCCACCAGTTGTTGGGTCATGGCGGCCCGGTTCATGTCGCCCAGCTGGCTCTCCAGC
>NZ_CAWNYS010000585.1:7024-10544 GCF_963878295.1 Aeromonas sp. HMWF014
GTCGGCCCCCGCCAGTACCACCTTGTAGGGCAGGGTGACGATGATGGCCCAGTTGCGGCTCATCCCCGGTACCATGATAGGCACAGAGATTCGGAATGATTCATCCAGCTCCTGGCGCTGCACTTCCGGTTTCAGGTATTGCTGCCACTGGTTGCCGAGCAGCTTGTCGGCCCGGCTGCCCAGCAGGCTGGTGTCGCCGCTGGTGCCCGTGATGACGCCAGCGGCGCTGATGATCAGGGTCTCGCCCTGGCCGTCATAGATGTTGCTGTTGAGGGACTGGGCCTGACGGCTGATGGAGTCCACCGCCAGATCCAGTGCGGCGACGCCCTTGAATTGACCCGCCACCATGATGGGGGTGGTGATGGTGCTGACCAGCACTTGCTGGCCGTTGATGTCCACCTTGAAGGGATCGATGAGGCAGGAGCGGCCCTCCCGTTTCGGGCAGGCGTAGTAGTCGTTGGCCGGATTGCCAAACTCGTCGGCATCGCTCTTCTCGATGGAGAGCAGCAGGTCTGTGCCTATCTGCTCCTTGTCACGGTAGAAGTAGGGGACGAAACGGCCCTGGCTGTCACTGCCCAGTGCCGTTTGACCGGCGAAGGCGGCGTCCTGGTCGTCGAAGCCGTTGGGCTCGAAGCCGGCGAAGGCGCCATACAGTTGGGGTTCCAGGTTGAGCTGTGCCTTGAGCAGGTCAGTCGCCTGCTGGCGATCCAGTGGCAGCTTGCCCTGCTGCTGCAGGGCGAGGGCACTGGCCATCTGCTGGGTATAGGAGAGCCCCTTTTGCAGCAACTGGTTGATGGTGGCGGCCTCGGCGCGGGCGTTGGCACTGACCTTCTGCCAGGCCTCCTGCTGCAGGGCGGCGCGGCTGGAACTGATGGTCAGTTGCTGGGTCTGTTGACCGGAATACTGGTTGAGCAGGATCAATATGACCAGGGCTGTGGTCATGGCGATCCCGGTCATCACCAGAATGCGATTCTGGATAGAACGGAACTGCATCGTCTCTTCCTTGTGTCGTGAGAAGTAGTGTGAGAGTTATTTGACTGTCGGCCGGAGGAGGCTGCTCTCCAACATGCCCCATAGCAAATCGGAAATGCCGCTTCTGTTTTGCGATCCCCCTCAAATATCAGGTGCTAAGCGGTCACCAGACACATTTAACCCCCTACTTTGGCGTGCCACAACCTCATGGTTTTCCCATCCGGGATTCTGAGTGCTAAAATGCGACGGTTTTTTCTAACGAATTGGCCCAAGGCCCTCTACACAAGGCTTAAAGATGAAAGTCAAAACCCGTTTTGCTCCCAGCCCGACCGGCTTTTTGCATGTCGGCGGTGCCCGTACCGCACTCTATTCCTGGTTGTTTGCAAAGAGCCAGGGCGGTGAGTTCGTGCTGCGTATTGAGGATACCGACCTGGAACGTTCCACTCAGGAGGCGATCGACGCCATCATTGAGGGCATGGAATGGCTGGAGCTGAACTGGGATGAGGGTCCCTACTACCAGACCAAGCGTTTCGATCGCTACAACGGCATCATCGACGAGATGCTGGCCGATGGTCGCGCCTACAAGTGCTATTGCTCCCGTGAGCGCCTGGATGCGCTGCGCGAAGGCCAGATGGCCAGCGGCGAGAAGCCCCGTTATGACGGCACGTGCCGGGATGGCGCCCACGATCACCCGGCCGATGCGCCGCACGTGATTCGTTTCCGCAACCCGACCGAAGGCTCCGTGGTGTTCGACGACCACGTGCGTGGCCGCATCGAGTTCGCCAACACCGAGTTGGACGATCTCATCATCCGCCGTACCGACGGTGCGCCGACCTACAACTTCTGCGTGGTGGTCGATGACTGGGATATGGAGATCACCCATGTGGTGCGTGGTGAAGACCACATCAACAATACCCCGCGCCAGATCAACATCTACAAGGCGCTGAACGCCCCAGTGCCGGAGTTTGCCCACGTCTCCATGATCCTGGGTGACGACGGTGCCAAGCTCTCCAAGCGCCACGGTGCTGTCTCTGTGATGCAGTACCGCGATGACGGCTACCTGCCGGAAGCGCTGCTGAACTACCTGGTGCGTCTGGGCTGGTCCCACGGCGATCAGGAGATCTTCACCCTGGACGAGATGATCAAGCTGTTCAGCCTGGATGCCATCTCCAAGTCCGCCTCCGCCTTCAACACCGACAAGCTCTTGTGGCTGAACAACCACTACATGCGCAGCCTGGATCCGGCTTATGTTGCCAAGCATCTGGCCTGGCACATGGCAAACCAGCAGATCGACACCAGCAAGGGCCCGGCGTTGCCTGCGGTGGTCACCCTGCTGGCCGAGCGCTGCAACACCCTGGTGGAGATGGCCGCCCAGAGCCGCTATCTGTTCGAAGAGTACGAAGCCATCGACGAAGCGGCCGCCAAGAAGCACCTGCGCGGTGTGGCTGCCGAGCCGTTGACCCTGGCCAAGGCCAAGCTGGCCGCACTGGATAGCTGGACCACCGAAGCGCTGCACGAGCTGATTGAAGCCACTGCCGCCGAGCTGGGTCAGGGCATGGGCAAGGTTGGTATGCCGCTGCGTGTTGCCGTCACCGGTCTGGGTCAGTCCCCGGGTATCGACGCCGTGATGGCACTGGTGGGCAAAGAGCGGGTACTGGCTCGCATCGACCGCGCACTGGCTTACATCGAAGCGCGCATGGCAGCCGAGTAAGCTTGCCGTCGCACCTTGCCGTCACCGGTTTGGGGTCATCTCTCCCCGGGTATCGACGCCGTGATGGCACTGGTGGGCAAGGAGCGGGTGCTGGCCCGCATCGACCGCGCTTTGGCGTATATCGAAGCGCGCATGGCCGCCGAGTAAGTCGCCTGCTGCCGCGACTGGTGGCAGCCGGATAAATTGCCTTCCACTGACAATAAAGGGCTCCCGTGAGGAGCCCTTTGTTTTTGTCCGCTAACCAGATTTGTGACATAAAACAGCGAGATAGCGGCAGTGTTGTCGGTAAAAACAGCTAACTGATTGAATTTTGACTAAACGCGCCAGTCGGCGTTATTTTTGGGTTGACAGCAAAGCGGGTGATGCCTATCATGCGCCTCCGTTGCCGGAGATAACTTCGTCAGCGCCGAGGTGAGTTGGGGTTATAGCTCAGCTGGGAGAGCGCTTGCATGGCATGCAAGAGGTCCGCGGTTCGATCCCGCGTAGCTCCACCAGATTCCAAATTGGCAATTGCAGTACCCAGGGCAGTGCGGTGTGTATCACCCAGGCCGACCTTTGTGGGGTTATAGCTCAGCTGGGAGAGCGCTTGCATGGCATGCAAGAGGTCCGCGGTTCGATCCCGCGTAGCTCCACCACTATTTACGGCAAATGGCCGCCAGAACCATTTGTTGAGTACGAAATTTGGGGTTATAGCTCAGCTGGGAGAGCGCTTGCATGGCATGCAAGAGGTCCGCGGTTCGATCCCGCGTAGCTCCACCAAATTCTCCTCGAACAATCTGGAATCAAAGGGGTTATAGCTCAGCTGGGAGAGCGCTTGCATGGCATGCAAGAGGTCCG
>NZ_CAWNYS010000586.1:0-2698 GCF_963878295.1 Aeromonas sp. HMWF014
GGGTGGTGCCCTTCGCCGAAGATACGCCCCAGCGGCTGATCGCTGAAGTGTTGCCCGACCTGTTGGTCAAGGGGGGGGATTACAAGCCGGAGGATATTGCTGGTTACGCCGAGGTGACCGCCAATGGCGGTGAGGTGCGCGTGCTCAACTTCGAGGATGGCTGCTCTACCTCCGATATCATCAAGACTATCCGCGAGCGCGGCTAACTGCTCCATTGGCTCCGTAACATGGCGGGGCCGACACGTCTGCACGTTCAGCTCGACAGCAATCCGGATAACAAAAAGGCGACCCTGTGGTCGCCTTCTTCATTCCCGATAGCGGCTATCAGGCGTTGGTTTTGGTTTTTGCCGTGGCAGGCATCAAGCCCTGGTTCACTTCCACCAGATCTTTCTCTTCCAGCACACCGGCAGCCTGTTTCAGGCTCAGGATGTTGAGGATGTAGCTGTAACGAGCGGCAGAGAGTTTCTGCTTGGCATCGTACAGCTTACGGGTGGAGTCCAGCACGTCGACTATGGTGCGGGTACCCACTTCGTAACCGGCTTCAGTCGCTTTCAGGGCGCTGTCGGCGGAGACCACGGACTGGCTGTAGGCGCGTACCGAGCCGATGCTGGCGTTCACGTTGTTGTAAGAGGAGCGCACAGTGCTCTGTACCGAGCGGAAGTTCTTCTCCAGCTGCTCGCTGGCAGCCACGTAGTCGTACTGGGCCTGCTTCACTTTGGAGCTGGTGGCGCCACCGCTGTAGATAGGCAGCTTGAAGGTCAGGCCAATGTTGGACTGATTGGCATTGCTATCGGGGTTGCGGATCTCGTCTTTGTAATCGGTATGGCTGGTCTTCAGACCGGCATCCAGATCCAGGGTCGGCTCATGACCGGTCTTCTGCAGGTCGATCTGCTCCTTGGCAATGTCCTTGGCGATACGCGCGTTGTGCAGTTGCAGATTCTTGTCCAGTGCCAGCTCCAGCCACTTTTCGGAGCCAAAAGCGGTCTTCTGCGGGCTGAATCGCTCGGTGTTGAGCACTGCCAGGTTGCGGTGATCGATGCCGGTCAGTTCACGCAGGCTCTCGTAGCTGTTGTCCAGGGTGTTTTCGGCATTGATCTCGTCGGCCAGCGCCTTGTCGCGCTCGGCCTCGGCCTCATGCACGTCCGTGATGGCGGTCAGGCCCACTTCGAAGCGCTGCTGGGTCTGTTCCAGCTGGCGTTCCACTGCAGCCTTGTTGGCGCGGAGGTACTCCAGGATGTCCATCGCCTTGAGCACGTCGAAATAGGCTTGGGAGGTGCGCAGCATCAGGTTCTGGGCTTCGAGGTTGTAGGCCACGTCGGACTGGGTGGCGCTCTTCTCGGTGATATCCAGGTTGATCCAGTTACTGCGACGATAGAGGGATTGCGTTAGCGCAACTTTTCCGTTAGCAGTCGAACCGGTCAGGGTATCACCTTTGTTTTGCAGGTGGCTCAGACCTGCTTCCAGATCGACCTGTGGAAGCAGAGTGGCACGGGATTCGTTGATTTTCTCGAAGGCCTGGTCACGCCTGGCCTTGGATTCCTGCAGCTGGGTGTCCTTGATCTGGGCCTGTTGGTAAATATCGAGCAGGTTTTCGGCATGGACGCCGGCGCTGACGCCCAGCAACACCATGGCTGACAAGAGTGTTCTTTTCATTGATCGTTTTAACCTTATGTATTAACCCAAAGCTGTCGCTGGATGAAGGAGGGTTATTGTCACTGACCAAGCTTGATTTCAGCTTAATCGCTCCACTATAAGCAAAATTTTATGATAACTGGCTCTTTTCCAGCGACAAGAACGTCAGGCACGAGGGGGAGTTTTCTCCCCCTCGTGCCTAGCCAAATACCCTGTGGCTGCTAAAATCCATCCCTCATCTCCGTCGGGAACGAGTGAATGAATGTTCATTCATGTTCTCGGATTTTATGGTCAAACCGAGCCAAGTCAAGCTGGCGGGAGTCTCGTATGTCGCAGCAAGCCTTGCCCCAAACCCGTCACTATTCTGCCGATGATGTAAAAATTATCGATAAATCATCAGGATATAACGGCTTCTTCAAAGTAAACGTCTATCGCCTACAGCACAGGTTATTTGCGGGGGGCTGGAATGAACCCATAGTGCGCGAGCTGTTCGAGCGTGGCCATGCCAGCGCCCTGCTGCCCTATGATCCTGTGCGCGACCAGATAGTGCTGGTGGAGCAGTTCCGCATCGGCGCCATCGAGACCAGCGCCACGCCCTGGCTGCTGGAGCTGGTGGCCGGCATCATAGATGAAGGGGAAACCGCCGAAGCCGTGGTGCGTCGCGAGGCCGTGGAAGAGGCTGGGATCGAAGTGGGTCGCTGCGAGCATGCCATCAGCTATCTGGTGAGCCCGGGTGGCAGCACAGAGCGTATCGAGGTCTATGTGGGCGAGGTGGATGCCAGCAAGGCCGAGGGGATCCACGGTCTGGCGGAAGAGGGTGAGGATATCCGGGTGCACGTGGTGAGCCGCGAGCAGGCCTATGCCTGGCTCAAAGAGGGGCGCATCGACAACGCGGCCTCCGTCATTGCCTTGCAGTGGCTGGCCCTCAATCACGGCGAGCTGCGGGCGCGCTGGTTGGCGGGGCGCTAAAGGTGGCGCTCGTTCGCACCCAGGCCAGGCGCTATGTGCCTGATTTGATGTCCCTGCAGCGTACCTGCGAGGTGAACTACTCACGGGTGTTGATTGA
>NZ_CAWNYS010000587.1:0-629 GCF_963878295.1 Aeromonas sp. HMWF014
CTCGCCCGCTATAGTCGCCAAGCAGCTGGGCGCGGGTGATAGCGGGGGCGGTGGCCCCCCGTTCTACCGCCTCGCCCTGTTCGGCGGCTGGTTCGCTTGGCAGCGGCTCGCCGCTCGGGTCGTCATCGGGCGGGGTTGGCTGGGTCAGCATGGCCCAAGCTATCCGGCAAGCATCGGCCATACTGGCGGCGGTGATGCCATCGAACAGGGCGACCTGCTCACCCTGTTGGATAGTGACCGACCAGAGCCCGCCTGATAGCTTGGCGCTGAATTTTGGCTTGATCTGGGCCTCTACCTGGACAACCTCAACCGGCGCGGCCTGCTCCTCTACTACCTCAGCCAGGGGCCACGGTTTGCCATCCAACAGGGGGCCGCTGCCGGTGATGCTGATCCGCCCGCTCACCTCCAATTCTGGGCAGTTGTAATCTGAGGCGTTATTTTCGGCGGCTACCAGCTGGGCAGCCAGTGCCCGCAGTTCATCAGACAGATCGCGGGATATGTTCATAAACTCAGCCGAACCAAAAACATCAGTGAACGGGCAATAATTTGATTCGTACATGTCGATCATCCCGTTATAGCGCCCGCCCTTGAATTGGTCGATCTCGGCGCGAACCTGGGCGCGGGTCGGG
>NZ_CAWNYS010000587.1:642-4125 GCF_963878295.1 Aeromonas sp. HMWF014
CCGCTGCCAATCTGGGCCAGGTGAGCAAATTCTGGGGCGGTTTTCAGGCGCTCGATCTCGGCCTTGTATGCTTGTTCGGCGGCGGCTTCTGCTTGCTTCTTGGCTTCGGCTGCCTTTTCCTTGGCAATCTGCACGGCAAGGGCTGCGTCTCTTTCCTGCTCGGCCAGGCGCTGCGCATCTGCCCCAAAATCAATACCCTTTACAAAATTGATCAGGTCGATCATATCCATTCGCTGGTAATAATCCCGGCCTTTGTCGGTCTCATAGAATGAGATCATCCCGGCGCAATGATGGGCAAAACCCAGCTCATCGCCCGCAGCCAGATCGATCCGGGTCTGGTACGTTTCGCCATCGTCAAACGTCACTGTGATTTTTGTCTTGAGATAACCGCCGTCAGCATATGACATCGCAACACCCAGGGCGCGGGCCTCAAAATCTGAAAACGTGCAAAGTTCCTCCTCCCCCCATGCGCCAGACTCTGACCAGTGAACCAGAACTGAGACTGGGCGGCGGACAAACTGGGCAGCCTGCTCGGCTTGTTGTGCTGCTGCTTTGAAATCTTCCATGGTGATGATAGTTGCGCTCATGATTGCCTCTCTATGCTGGTTGCCGGGTCTTGAACCCCATTTGCCTCTCTAGATTCCGAGCCGCGCTTTAAGGTTTTCAGCGCCCTTGGCTCTTTACTGCGTCGCTTGGTTTGATTTGCCTCTCTGAGTTCTTCGCCGCAAGAAAGGGAAACAACACGCGACAAGGGAGACGATGCCAGTGCATCCCCGCAAGCCGCAGCGCAAGCGAACGCAGTGAGTGCGAACGGGTGAGGAGATGGCGAAGCGAACACTGGCAGCGGCGACCGGCGTGTTAGTTTGCCTGGCGGTGAAGGGCTTAGAGGGGCAAAACGTAGCGAGGGAGCTGGCCAAAGGCGCGGCAAGCGGAGCGCGCAGCCTCGTAGAGGCGTAGGCATGAGCGATGGAAACCCGAAGGGGCGAGACAGCATCTTTTCGCTGGCTCGATGCGTAGCATGACAGCGCGACCGCTCGCGGTCATGCCCTTATCATTATTGAAGTTTGAACAATCAATATTTGATTTTGATTACTCACTTTCATTTCTAAGAGTCGTTCTTGCCATATGACCAACAACACCTCTAGTCATGAGGCAATCAGCATAGGCCCTATGGGCACCCGATACATCAATCCCGCATTGCTGAGCTGCATCACTCAACCTCTGCCATTGATATTTACCCATGGGCCGCTCCTCTCCATACCACCGAGCATAGAGCTTCATAGCGCATACACCCTGAATTTTAGGGGCATCAAGTCGATACCGGCTGGCAGTTTGCGCCAGCAATCTCACATCGAAATCTGAGTTGTAAATTACCACCACCTTATTTTCTATTAATCGACAAAATTCACCATGCAAAGCCTCCCAAGAAGGTGCGCCGGCGACAGCCTCGTTTGTTATGCCATGGATAGAGATCGCATCATCCGGGATCGCTTTCGTTGGCCGAACCAGAGAGTTCATCAACACATCCCCCGCTTGGCTAATGAGGCAGATCTCAATGATCTCATCATCGTGCTCCAAACCTGTTGTCTCAGCATCCAGGTAAATCGCCTCGCTCTCTATCCAACTTGCAGCAACAGCAGCACATTGACGCACTCTTTGCTTATCAGAACACCGAACACATAGCGCACCCTGCACCTGGTCAATGTTCGCGCGCTGCCCACACTGCATGCAAAGCCGTGTACCAATCAGCGCTCGAGCGTCTGCCAGACTTTTCAACTGTGCATCTGATGGCTTGCAATACGACCTCATGGGGACACACAACACCTTGTCATAGACCTTGTATGCGCCCTGCCCCTGCCATACAGAGCCTGCTGGTCTCTGTCCAGCTGCAGGCTTTAGCCTGAATTGCTCTTTCAAGTCTTTCAGGCAGAACCAACCTTTGCTAGCCGCCTCCGCTTTGGTTAGATGTCTGGCCATCCAATCCTCTCTAAAAATTGCAGTACTGCAATTTCTCTATTGCAGCCGTTTACGCCAACAGTTCCAAATGCCTTTCGGCTGTGAGCAAGTCATCTTCGCTATCGATCACCCCCGCAGCAACCAACATCCGCCGCCAAGCGTTGTACTCGATATTGCGGTGGTTCGACGCGTCAACAGGACGCTCCCAACGCCGGACAGTCGCGCACCCCTTCTTATCGATGGGGTAGCCCAAAAATGCCCCCAGTTTGGTTTGTGGCCATCCGAGCAAGTTGAGGCGAACAAACCGGATCTCATCCGGCGTGGGCGCAACAAAGCCAGGCGACAAGCGATGCAGAACACATGGCCGCGCTTTGAAATCCTCAAACGTGACATCAATGGAGCTACCAGTACCAGCGGTATAAATGACTTTGTTCTCAGACATATATGACTCCTGCCGCCCCTCTTCGGGGCGGCTCAGTAAATTAGAGATAACCTCGTTCAGCGAACGATATAATCGTCTCACCGCCCACAACAAAATGATCCAGCACACGAATGTCAACGAGCCCAAGAGCAGCCTGCAATCGTTCCGTGATTTGGTGATCAGCTCGACTCGGCTCAGCCACACCGGACGGGTGATTGTGTGCAAACATAACCACAGCAGCGTTGTACTGCAGCGCAGTCTTGACCACTTCTCTGGGGTAGACAGATGCCTGATCGATCGTGCCTCGGCTGATTTCGACGGACTCTATGATGCGGTGTTGGTTATCCAACAAAATGAGCAGAAAAACCTCATGCTCCAGCACTGCCAGCTTGGTGAAAAGGTATTCGTGCATCAAGGCCGGGGAGCTCATTGAGTCGGAGGTGATTAATCGACGAGCGACAATCTTGTGGGCGAGGGCGATAAAGCGCACTTCTTTTTCGGTAAACATACAGGAACTCCTGATAAGGGTCTCGGTCAATCCGAGACCACAAAGAAATAATACCTTACCAAAGGTAAGGCATCAACCATTATTTAGTTTTACGCCTGATCCACTTTATTTATGGCCGCCGCAGCCAGTTCCTCGAGTTTATTATCATCAGGCCACACACCAGTTTGCTTTACATGCCCAATAATATCTCGTCCAAACTCTTCGCAAACAATATAAAGCCACTCACTCCCTGCCATTTCTTCCTCACGCCCATTGGCTACTCTCTCCAATACAGGGAACGCATCATTCATAACCCAATGCGTGGTTTCGAGCATCCCTCCGGGGCAACCATCTGCGCACTCATAACCACCATCAAAAACTCTATCACCAACGACCTTTCCCTTTAAATTTAAAATTTCCGCGTCAACGCCAATGCAAATGTAAACAATGGACTGGACATTAAATTGATTCATAATCACTCCTTGGGTTGAATTATTTTTGTGAAATTTGCGTCTCTAGATTCCGAGCCGCGCTTTAGGTTTTCAGCGCCCGTGGCTCTTTACTGCGTTGCTTGGTTTGATTTGCCTCTCTGAGTTCTTCGCCGCAAGAAAGGGAAACA
>NZ_CAWNYS010000587.1:4135-12406 GCF_963878295.1 Aeromonas sp. HMWF014
GCATCAAGCTATGTTTTTTTCGATTTAAATCCCTGACAATACAGACCGGTATTTCCCCCTTTACCCCCAATAAGAAAGCACTCTCTGTGCATCATAGTGCCCTTGAGCTGCTGCCTTTTTAAGCCAAGTAACAGCGCGATCTTCATCCCTCTCAATTCCTTGCCCTGTAGCAAGCATTACACCCAGGTTATACTGCGCCCCAGCATCCCCTTGTGCTGCCGCGTTACGGAACCAGGTTACAGCCTGACAATAATCCCGCCGTGCGCCATCCCCTGTGGACAACAACACCCCCAGGTTGAACTGGGCATCCACTTGTCCTTGTTCGGCAGCTTTCATGTACCAAGCTACCGCTTTATCATGATCCCTTATCACTCCTTGTCCTGTTGCGAATAACACGCCGAGAGCAAGTTGTGCATCCACTTGTCCTTGTTCGGCAGCTTTCATGTACCAGGCTTCCGCTTTCACATGATCTATTTTCACACCAAGCCCATTCTCATACATGACCCCGAGACAAGTCTGCGCTTCAGCGCAACCTTGCTCTGCAGCCAAACCGAACAAAGCAATGGCCTTATCATAATCAGGTATGGCGGCCAGACCCTGTTCATAAATAATATCTATCCCACATTGCTCATCAGCCTGTAATTCTCGAGCAATAGATTCGTTAGGTTTTATCACCATCATACCCTCCTGATTCCTAATATATTAAGTAGGCGAGTAAATCATTCCCGCCCACTTAAATTTCCGCTAATTTAGTTATGACTGACTTTATGCAGTGATATATGACGATAGCAGTGCTTCACCACAGCCTCCCTCACCCACACTGATTTTTGCATAAGCAACTTGATAGCTTGTTCGGCGGGCATATGAGGAACATCAATTAGACGAGTCCCCCTAATATTGTTAATATGCGTTGTCATGTTTGCTCCTTGGTATGGGGTTACGTGTCGCCCCCTGTTACAGCAGGGGGTTTCTCTTTCCACTTCCTATCCTCACTCCTCCGATGATTGCAGTACTGCAATTTCATTCCTAGGCCTGTAGTTGCAGACCCATCCCCCCACGCCGGAGTCGTAAACCACTGGCGACCGGCATGGTTTTGGCGCTCCAGGCATGTCGAAATCTAGCCCTGCCTTTCCGCAATGCGGGCAGCTCTTTACTGCCCCCTCCGCTTCTTTCTTGTCGTGATTTTCACAAGCCATGGTGCTTATACCTCTGTTGAACCCACCCACTCTTTACCGAGATAAGCATCAGCACCTTCATCCCATGCCTTTTTAACAACCTCTTGAGGGGCACTGCGTTACTGAACATGCCTCAATTATACCTTACCACTGGTAAGGTTCAACATGTTTTTCATCTATATATCCACATCCCGAAACTGATCAGATCGTAACGGCTGGGCTTTGAGGAGCGGCATCTTTTCGCTGCGACGAACAAGCCAGCAGGCAAGCGATAGCGCGGCAGTTGTCGGCCCCGATATGTCGGTATCCATGCACAGCTAATTGGGGCACTTTTGCACCGAAATTGTGGATAACTGTGCCCCCCGAACTTTCAATGATGATCGGCTGTAGCTGCCTTACTTAGCCTGACGTAATCAAAAAAGATTACAAAACGTCTTGCAAGGGTAATCAAAAATGATTACATTAGTCCTATCGCAACAGACAAAGGAGGTGCGGTGAAGCAAAGCGAGTTCCGGCGATGGCTGGAGTCGCAAGGGGTAGAAATCAGGCAAGGCACTAACCACCTGAAACTCTACTACCAAGGACGCCAGTCAACGATGCCAAGGCACCCCAGCAAGGAGCTGGGGGAGGGGTTGAGAAAGACCATCCTCAAGCAACTCGGCATCAAATAACCCGCCCGCCCCGACAGGGGCGGGATACTCGCAGCCAACCGCAAGAAACTATGCACTACCCCGTAACAATCGAGCGTGATGGTGATAGCTGGATGGCGCGCTTCCAGGATGTACCGGAAGCCCTGACCGGTGGAGATACCCGCGAGGAGGCCCTGGCCGAGGCGCTGGATGCCCTGGTCACCGCCTTTGAGTTCTACTTCGAGGACAGCCGCCCGGTTCCCCTGCCGTCTGCCCCGGCCGATGGGCAGGAGGTGGTGACCGTGCCGCCGAGCCTCTGGGCCAAGGTGCTGCTGCTCAACGCCATGTGCGAGTCGAGCGTCAACCAGGCTGAGCTGGGCCGCCGTCTCGGCATACCCCGCCAGAACGTGCAGCGGCTGACGGACCTGCACCACGTCACCAAGATCGACCAGCTGGCCGCCGCCGTGTCGGCGCTTGGCCACCGGCTCGAACTGGTGATCCGCTAAGGGGGCTGCGGCCCCCTTTTTTGTTGCGCCCAACTTTCCTTGAACACCGCTCAGGGTCTGCTGGTATGATCACCAGGAGGCCCGTCTCCTTCTCTCTCGGTTCACCGCCGCAAGCCCGTGCTAAACAGAGAGATCCCCCATGTACTACCATCCAAAACCCGCCAGCCATGCCACCGCCCTACGCCCTGGACAGCTTCGCCATGTGATCCGTGTTGCCTCGATAACAGGCCGCCGAACGCTGGCGGCCAAGGTGCTGGCCACGACCGGTAAGGTTGAGCTTGTGCAGCTGCTGCTTGGCCATGCGGAGGCGGATCATGTGTGGCCATACCTGGACGTTGATCAAGCCGTCATTCAAAAAGCCTTCTCTATCGCGCTGTAACGTGTAAAATCTCACAATGAGACTTTTACGAGTGGTGCTATAGCGTGAGTGAAAATGACTTTGTTGAATGGTGCCAGCGGCACAAGCTTACACCTGAACAGGCTGGTACTGTGCTAGGGTGCTCGAGGGCAAGCGCATTTCGCTATGCTAATGGGAGTTCTGTCATCCCCGCCCCGATAGCAAATCAGTGTGAGCTGATGGATCTTCTTCCGCCATCAAAAAGTCTCACAGTGATACAGAAAAGGCTTGCCATAGTCTCACGGTGAGACTATATTTGATTCATCGAGACGGGGATGGCCCCGTTAGCTACCGAACAGGTAGCCGGTTCAACAAGGAGATACCGACATGTATGTATTCGTGAATGGCTTGATTACTGTTTCCGCTTCTGCCCCTGCAGGCTTCACCATCACCAGCGACCTCAAGGATCTGTTGGATGACCTGAAAGCGGAGAAGGTGACCGGCTCCTATGCCCTGTCTTGCGATGCCTTGTCTGATGTGCGCAATGCGCTGGAAGATGGTGCCGCCCTGGCTTCCCTTGGTGTGGATGATGACTACCAGGAGGAAGTGGAAAACCTGCACTCTGCCCTGGTTGAGCGTGAGCGCCAAGAGGCGTTTGAAGAGTAAACCGGATGGGGCCAGAAATGGCCCCCTTATTCGAGGAAAAAAGGATGTGTATGAATACAAAAATTCTTTGTGCTGGAACTTTCTTGCTCATGGGCGGTGGGTTCGGTATGTATTTGAATGGTTCTGTTAATTCGCCAGTTTTTTTTGTCGGTTCTATTGCATTGGGTACTATTTGGTTAGCTGTGAAATTCAAATAATAAATGGATAGAGGAAAAAAATCATGATCAAGTCATTTCGGAATATCACGCTGACCGATGCCCAAATCGAGGCGTTGGACCACCTGCTGGCGACGGCTAAGCGTAAAGAGCAATACGCTCGGTTGATCGCAAACCTCTATAACAGTTCGTTCCTGGTTGATATGCGTTTTTGCATGGCGTACCTGGGCGGTGAGATCGACGGGCGCCTCAAAGAGGCCGTGATGCTGGTCTTACACTTAGCCGAGGTAGGGGTTGAGTCACACGAATATTTTGGCGTGAATGTTGTGGAAGGGCTCATAGAGCAATATTCGATGCGGGCCAAAGACAAGCCCCAAAGTTGAGGGAAAAACTGGCGATGGAAATGAACTGGGTCAGCGTAAAGGACGAGCTACCGAAATTGGGTGAGCCTGTGCTGTTGTGTGATTGGACCGGGGTTGTTCAGAGGCAAACATTCTACAGGGACTACGATGATGTATCGGATTTCTGGCAGGACGTTGGCGATAACTATGACGGCGTGCCGCTCAATGTCGGCGATCACTGGATGCCGTTACCAACCCCAGCCAATAGTGCTGGTTGATAGAGGAAAACGGCATGGCTTACAATCGAGAGTTTGCCGAGCAAATCGGGGCCGCAGTCGCCAGCCTTGGCACAAACGAGGCGCTTGGCTGCATGGCTAGGGTGATGTGCTGGGTCGCATCAGACCACGGCCAAACCATCCAGTTCGAGTGTGATCTCGGGGTGGTGACAATCGAACCCAAGCAGCAACCGCTGCAAAGTTGAGGGAAAAAACGCATGAAGTCACTGCAACTCAGTGTGAATGCCCAGCACAGATATGTGCTTGTATGCCTGCTTGATGGGCAGGAACAGGAGTGCCATTTGTGTGACGGCCTGGATCCGCTGGCTGACGCCATAGAGGCATTTATGGGCATAGATTACGTCGATGCCTGGGAACGAGCCGTGGCGCTATCAAAGGCAGCTTATGCGGCCAAGAATGGTTAGGGAAAAAACGGCATTCCGACACTGACGTCGGCGCCAGCCGAACGGGCGCCGACGTCAGTATCGGCAGCAATAGGATCGTCTCACGATGGACATTAGAAATAGCGGAGTTTCATTATGCACTTGGCTTTAACTTTCTTCATGACAAGTGCGGCCATTTACTGGCTGCATTTTCTGAGTAACCACGCTCGCATAGCCCCTGATTCCTCCCCCATGAGGATTTGGCTGATGAGCCCATCCTCTGCATATCCCCTGATCCCCTTATCATTGCTCACCATGGTCGGAGTGAAAATGCACGATAGCCTGGGGGATGACAGTGGTTTCTTTATTGGCTGTCTTTGCATCATCGGATTCGTCCATTATGTCTCAATCGGGGTTATGCATTCGGGTGCCAGAGTGGCACTAAGCAATCTGGATCCGGCATTATCCTGGTGGCTCGATCCCCGTGGCAATATTCACCCGCACCTGATGAGTGGTAAAAAAAATATTCCCGCATTTATACCATCCAAAGCGGCCATTCGAGATCTGATCACTCAAATTGAAATGGTTGGCTCCCATGTAGGAAAACCAGTCAAAATTAAAACCCCGTTCAAGCTTGGTTACCTGTCCAAGCAGCTAACAAAAAAAGGCTGGTACATCGGCTCATATTCCGAAACCCCGTGTCATCCTGCCCTGCGGCTTATTCTCCTGGTGGAGCGTACTTTGCTAAAGATCTCGATGAGGGAAATGCTAAGTCGCATCGGCAAGGGGGATCTCATCTCTCTGACAAAAGAGCTAGTGTCAATCGCCCGCTCAAACTGGCAGCAATGCGCAACGTTCCACCATGCGGTGTTCTACCCTCCAGTGAACGTTTACCAGCCACAGCATGACCTGCTATGCACCTGACCGGTCAAAATAGCTTGCTGAACAATCAAAACAGGGTATTGATGATCACTACCGCCAGTAACGGCTGGGCTCCGAGGGGTGGCATCTGTTCGCCACACCGAGCGAGCCAGCAGGCAAGCGATAGCGCGGCAGTTCACCCGCTGCGGTGTCACCTGAACAAGCGCACATAAAAAACCCCGCTCAGGCGGGGTGCTTGGGGTCGCAAGGTGGCATCTTCAACGCACTCACCGGCGGACTGGGCTGTTGCCGCACGGTCGCCAGATCATAATTGTTCTGCATCGCCAGCCAGGCTCGCGCCGTACCGGCTCCCGCCAGCTCCAGCCGGTTGGCCAGCTCCGGGCTGATCGCCGCGTGACCATTCACCACCCGCGACAACGACACCCGCGACACCCCCAACCGCCTAGCCGCCTCGGCCACCTTCAGTCCCAACGCCTTGATCACGTCTTCGCCCAGCAGTTCGCCAGGATGGGGAGGATTGTGCATCATCTCTGTGCTCCTTAGTGGTAATCTAGGTAGTTTACGAGCTCAACATCGCGGCTATTGAGGAATCTGAACGTCACTCGCCAGTTACCGTTGACGGTGATGGACCAGTAGCCTTTGAGCTTCCCCTTGAGCTCATGCAATCGATAGCCAGGCAAGTCCACGTCTGCCGGAGCGGTGGCCACATCTAGCAGGGCCAGGATCCGCCGCAGCTTGGCTGTATGCTCTGCCTGTATGCCTCTGGTGGTCCCGGTGGTGTAAAACAGCTCGAGACCTTTGTGTTTGAAACTCACAATCATGGCAACGTGATGCCTTCTCTCGATCCGCGTTAACAGGACTTAAGTGTATCGCAACGCGATACACTTGGCAAGTGGACTCAGGGGCATTGCACGTCCCGATCTCTAGTTTGATCCGGTGATCGGCAACCCCGCCAGCAATGGCAAGCCGGTTTCCTGCACGAAGGTCGGATAGTCATCAGGCCATGATTTTGGCACTATCGTTACAGGCCGTACTCTCCGGCCTCTTTTATCCATGTCACGCCGTCGTTACTAGGCGTCGTCGCGGCCTTCCACTGCCCACTGATCAGCAGCAGGCCACCGATAACCACCACCACCTGCAAGAGCGAAAACCGGAACCTGTACCTGTAGTTTTTTCCTTTCAACACCTCCAGAGCCCAGACCGCCACCCCAACCCCAATCAAGATCAGCACTTCCGTCGAACCCGCCTGCCTAAGTGCGTCTATCATCTCCGTCATTCCCCCACACCTCATATCATTCTCGGCCGCCAGCCCGTCACGACCAATCTCGTTTCACCTATTGAACTGTATAAAAACACAGCTAAACATAGCCTATCACAGCACTCACGCCTGCGCACCACCGTGCGAGCCGAACCTCGGCGGTTTTCCCTGGCACTTTGGCTGCTGACCAAGAAAGAAAAGCCCCGCACAGGGCGGGGCATCGTCAGGGATTGCAAGACAGCGATGGGCCTATCGCGTGGGTTTGCCTAACCGGATCCAGAACTTCGGCTGATAAGAAGGGTAGATCACGCGAACAGGCAGCCAAAACAGGGCGACCAGATTGATCACCAACTCACAGTACGCTCGCGGCCACCACCTACGAACACAGTAGGTGCCGGTGTGGACGTTGTAATAGATCGGCACCACGCCAAACATCAGCGCGTAGTGCGTAAAATCTGCCTCGATGCTTTCTTGAGTCAACCATTCCCGTCTTGATGAAAAGAGCTTCATATCGTGGGTTTCTCTGGATCGGGATAACCCAGCCCTCGGCGCAGGGCAATCAGCGCCCACTTTGGACAAGTGCGAGCGCTCGTTTTTTCTGGATCCGTCAGCCATGTCTTGATCGCCCGCACCGAACAGGATCTGTCTGCATTGGCGCAGATCAACTCAGCCACCCTGGCATGTTTCAACCCGTGGCGGGCGATCAGTGCTGCCAGCTCCTGCTGCAGCAGTTGTTCGCTCATGCTTGGGCATCCTGGGCCAGCGACTCGCCCTGTGTGTCTACCGGCCAGTACAACACATGCACCTTGCCACGGGCGGGGGCTTCCAGCTCACGCCGCAGCTGGAAACTCACTTCTTCCTCAAACACATTTCGCCGCCCGTACCAGTCGGGGCCCGCTACCATCACGAACTCGATCAACAGCGCCAGCGCCGCGAACAAAAAGCTGCAAAAAATCCAGACCTGCAGGCCCCGGCCCAACTCGGCGGCATTGGCTTGGGCCAGACCTGCCATCACACCCTGCAACCACTCGCCCAGCGCCTGCGGGAACGCGAGGGTGGCGACCAGGAACATCATCAACCAGGTGGCGGTCATGTAACGCAGGATCCGCGCCAGCAGGTTCAACGCCACCAACCCGGTGTTAATGGCTTGGCGAACGTACAGAGAGGGGCGGCGGCGGGCGTCCGCCAACATGATCTTGTGCTGCGCCACCGGGACGCAGCCGATCTCGATGCCATTCAAGTACACCTTCGCCACCTGCGGGCCTTGCTCGCGCCCTTCCTCCTTTCGCCTTTCGAGCCACGACCCCAAGACCGTCAGGATCACTACCACCACGAAACATGCCACCAAATATTGCAACCTTTCCATTGTTCTCTCCTGATTCATATGAGGTCGCACGATGCCACCTTGTGCCCCTTTGTGCCCTTTTGTGCCCTTTTTGTCAAGGCGTGGCCCCCAGCTGGGGGGCGCCGCCGACCTGGGCGATCAGAACAGCGAGCAGGGCGGGCCTGGGCGCGGGGTCAGTGGGGCAGTTTGCAGTGCTGCAATCGGTGAGGATCCCGGCCCCCTCGATGGGGTCGGATGGGGGGCGGGCGTTGACCGCTGACCCAAAATGAAAAGCCCCGCACAAGGCGGGGCTCGTATCGTAGTGCTCGCGGCTTACTGT
>NZ_CAWNYS010000588.1:0-21814 GCF_963878295.1 Aeromonas sp. HMWF014
AGCCGTGTGCGGTTATATCGGGAGAGGTGGATAAGGAGTTTTAAATGATTGTGACATTGCCCTCTCTATCCCGACGAGGCCTAACGGTCGCGGCTGTGTTAGCAACCGGGCCCCTTGAAGCCGTAGTCGTGCCCGTCGTCACTGAAACCAGCGTGACCTGGTCAGGAACCAGTAACTACGAGGCATCGATAACCTACACGGCACTTGACTACCCCGCACCGCTTGCTCCGCTAGACACTACTGTACAAATGACCGTGTTGGGACGGCGGTACGAATCTCCGGGGTCGCCACCGCGCGTCCGCATGGGCCCTACCTTACCTCTCGCCGGCAGTCGCGACGAAAAGCTCTCCCAAATCAATACTTATATCTTCAATACGTCGAACCCAACTATCGGCGCGACACGGACGTTTTCCCTACGGCGCAACGACGGCAGCTACGACCCGAACTACCCCGAATGCGTTGGCGCGTTCTTGAACTATGACCCGGCCTCCTCCCGACCTCTCTATTCCTCCACCCTGGCCTGGCCCACAGCATGTAACGGGATACCGGCCCCAAACCAACAGTGCGCCGTTACTGCGTTTCCAGGCGATACACACCAGAACCTCGGTAACGTTGCACCGGGGGACACGCTAAACATCAACGTTCGCCTGACCGCTACGTGCGACCTCCCTGGGTCGGTGACGTTCTACTCCGCTACGCACACCAGCAGTGGTAGCGGCAACGGGACCATGAAATCTGTGAGTGTCCAAGCCGCCGGACGTGACGCTCCGCTGCCCTCCACGCTCACAGTACCGCCGTCGTCGCCTTTGGATATAACCCTACGGATACAGATCGAATACACAGGGTCTGGGCCGTCCACTAACAACGTTGCAGTCGTCTGGAACCCGTCATGACTCCGCGACGGGGGGGGTGACTGAATGACCGCCGCGCCCCCTGCCTGTGATTCTCTGTGACTCGTCGGTATGGTACGCATTAGTAGGGGCCTTCGCAGTGGGTGTCGAGCAGCCATTTCCAAACGCGGCTTTAGGGTCTAACCGTCTAGCGCCAAAACTGGGGGGGGGCGCGCTGCTCCTCCACTAACCCGACGTCCCACAGCCCTTTGGACGCCCCCGCGCGCCATACAGATGATGAGCCAACCAATCGTAACGGACCGTATCTGTTCAACCGCCCTATCCTACGCGCTCTGCTCTCGATTTCCTGGTTGGCTGTCCACCAAGAGGACCATCCTGTTTTTCGACACCAAGTGGGCGCATTGACGCCATCATCTCGTCCATTATCGCACCGGGCCATCGCCGGTTTGCCACCGCTCCGTCCCCTGCTCCAAGTGGCGCTTGGGCCGTGCGGCGGGCAATGGAAAATCGACCTCAATGCACAGCGGCTAGGGGATAAAATCATCGATCCCATTAAACAGCCTCCGACCGGCCATAACTCCGTAGACCGTGCATACGATCCACCGACCAGCAGTGGTTAAGCTGAACAAGGTACGGCCAGAGCCTGCGGCTTTTCACGTACCAGTCGCTCCATGGGCTTGATGCGCAAGTTCAGTTCAAGCTGCCGCATCGATCCGGTAGACCCGCTTGTGGTTCCAAGCAAACCCTTTGACGTAAGACAGGTAGAGGAAGCAGAGGCCAAAGCCCCAGTGCCGCTGGCTGTTGGTGATACGCAGCAACCAATCCGCAATAAGCTGGTTTTCATCGGCGAGCATGGGTTGATAGCGATAACAGCCTTCGCTGACCTTGAAGATGTTGCAGGCTAGGCGGATAGAAATGGCAAAGAGTGACAGGCTTTGGTAGCCATCCCCTTCAGGCAGAACGGCGTCATGACTTTTTTACTATGGCGTCGGCGATAATCTCGGCTTTGAAGCGAGCCATGAGAGGCATCCATGCCACCGAATTTGGCGCGCCACTGGTAAAAGGTTGCGGAACTAATGCAATGCTGGCGGCACAGTTCAGGGATGGGGTGAGCCTGAACCGGCCTGCCTGAGACTGGCGATGTTCTGAGCATCGCTAAAGCGTGATGTTTTCATGTAGAACTTCCTGCGTTCAAGATACGAGAAAATTCTACTTGTGGGCACCCCAGGTTTTCGGGGGGGATAACCGAAGGGCTGGCGCACTGGAAGAAGATATCGGGGTATCACCAAGCAGTTGCTGGCGGGCAAAATCAGTCTGCGAACATGCAACGGTCAAGTAGGGGAAGTGATGGCGTATGTTGGTGCAATCAACAAACTGAACATCCTTGGTCTACCTGTCAGAAAGCCCCGAGTGTAGCGGTCACCAGGGGCTGGGGAAGCTACATTATTACGGCTGATTTGGAAACAACGCCGCAACAGCATAATGAGTTGCGTAATGTCCTGATGGATATTACAGGGGAGTTACAAATCAGCAACGTGTTTTTATTCTCGTTGGTGAAAAAAAAGAATGTGGCGGCATGTGGCTTATGTGCCTATGTGTATCCTATTGTTTTTTATTGGTTTTATTTGTTATTTCAAAGAATTGCAGCGCCCTGTGCTCGTCGGGTAACTTAGCCGTCGTTGCATGGAAGGCGCCTTGTTATGGGGACTACATGCGAGTAGCCGGAGCAGGGAATCGGCACTACGCCAACTTGTAACACTTGTCATATTTACAATCACGATTACAACCACGGAATTATTAAGACCATGATAATGAAGAAAACTACTGTCGCTGCTGCTATGCTGTTCGCCCTGTGTGCCAATGTTGCTTACGCCGACGACATCGAGCGCCCAAATGAAGGTTCTGGTGAGATTAATTTCATTGGTTCAATTATCAATGCGCCTTGCTCCATTTACTCAGACAGTATTAATCAGACCATTCACCTGGGTCAGGTTAGTAATGCGACTCTTGATAAGTATAACGAAAGCAAGATGGTAGATTTTAATATCAAACTGGAAGGTTGTACTTTTGAAACTGCCCAATCTGTTGATATTACCTTCGATGGAGTACCTGATGCAACTTCCACTACTAAGCTTGCTCTGAACGGCTCGGCTGCTGGTGCAGCAATTCAGATGTTTAACAAACAATCTGGCGAAGCCATTGAATTGAACAAGGCAACCAATTTTACTGGTTTGTATGTTGGTGATAACACCCTTAGATTTGGTGCTAAGCTGGTGAAAACTGCCGAAGATAAAGCCGGTATTACTCCGGGTGAATTTGATACCAAAGCCCACTTTGTAATGAAGTATAAATAATTTAAATTTATTACTTCCGTAATGATTGAATGGCCGGGCCGTCGGCCATTCAACATTTTATGCTTTCTATCAAGCTTTCAACTTCACGTATTCAATGTCGAATGTCAATATGTGATGTTGGAATTCAAATCATGGTGGGAGTTAGTGAACAGTATCAAACAAGCTTTTATATACATAGCCGTTTCATTTTTTCTACTGTACAACGTGGCAAATGCCGTAGAGTTTAATACGGATTTACTTGATTCGGTCGACAAGGATGCTGTGGATTTTGGTCAGTTTAGATCTGCAGGGTATATTGTGCCTGGTCAATATAAAATGCAGATGGTTGTTAATGGAAGGAATTTGGGTGAATTTGAAGTTAGCTACCTTGCAACAGAAGATGGTAGTTCTTCGGTCTGTTTTTCACAGCAACAAGTGGAGGCCATTGCACTTAAAGAAGAGCAAGCGAAGATTGTACAGGGAGCTAAAAGTGGCTCTGGCTGCTACGACTTCCTACAACTTCCTGGTGTCACAGCACAAGGAAGCCTGGAAAGCTATACCCTGACACTAGCTGTCCCGCAGGCTTATATGGAATATGTCGCTAATGGTTGGGATCCCCCCTCCCGTTGGGATGAAGGGGTCAATGGTGCCATGCTCGACTATGGTATCAACCTGCAGCAGAACCATGCCTCCAAGACCAATGTAAACCGTACTAGTTTGAGTGCCTTAGGTGTAGCCGGTTTCAACGTGTCAGCCTGGCGAGTGCGTGCAGATTGGCAAGGGCAGTACAGCCAAGCTGATGGTGAGCATGAAAACAGTGAGTTCAAGATCAATCGTGTTTACGGTTATCGTGCCTTACCGGATATGACTGCGCAGTTGAAGATGGGGGAAATGGACCTCGGGCAATCGGTTTTTGACTCGTTTCAGTTTATTGGCGCCTCTGTAACGACAGACGAGAGTATGCTGCCACCTAATTTGCGTGGTTACGCCCCCGAAGTGGTGGGAATTGCCAAAACCAATGCAAAGGTCGTTATCTCCCAACTTGGACGGACGTTGTATGAAACCCAGGTTGCGGCAGGTCCGTTTCGAATTCAGGATTTAAACTCATATGTTTCGGGGCGTCTGGATGTACGTGTTGAGGAGCAGGATGGCACAGTGCAGACCTTCCAGGTAAGCACGGCCACTGTGCCCTTCCTCTCCCGGCCAGGTTCTGTTCGCTATAAGCTGGCGAGTGGTAAGGCAAGTTCGGTTCAGCGGGAACATGATGGTCCGGCTTTTGCCAGCAGTGAGTTCTCCTGGGGGGTAAGCAATGGCTGGTCACTGTTTGGCGGTGCGCTGTTGAGTGACAAGTATCAATCAACCGCAATTGGCATGGGACGAGACCTTTATGATTTTGGTGCCATCTCGGTTGATATGACCCAATCTTGGGCTGACTTACCCCAAGGAGAGCATAAGTCGGGAGCCTCTTATCGCGTCAACTATTCGAAGAATTTTGAAAAGAACCGCAGCCAGGTCACCTTTGCTGGTTATCGCTTCTCCGATGCTGATTTTATGAACATGAGTGATTTCATTGGGGCCAGTAAAGAAGGAAATCACTACAGAGGTGGGCAAAAAGAACAGTATAGCGTCATTTTGAGCAAGCAGTTTGAAGATTCATCGCTAGGCGCCTACCTCGACTACTCTCACCAGACCTACTGGAATGAAGGTTCAAGAGAGAGGGTAAGTCTGTCTCTCTCCAGCTACTTCGATTTGCTGGATTGGCGAAGGATCACCAGTACGGTGACAGCCTACAGTTCCAAACAGAAAATTTATGATAGTGAGCGTGACAACGGTTTTTATCTCTCGTTTAGTGTGCCGTTTGGTTTGGCCAAATCAGTAGGCTATAGCGTCTCGAGCAATAAACAGAGCACCAGTCACAATATGCATCTTAACAACCGGGTTGATGATCGAAACAATTACTCACTGACGGCGGGAACTTCTAGCAATGGCGGTGCTGATAGCATCAGCGGCTTTTATTCACATCGAGGGAATATTGTCGACATGAGCGTGAACGCTAGCCACTATGCAGGTTCGTCATCCGGTATCGGTCTTTCTGTGAATGGTGGTTTGACCGCTACTGCCGACGGCGCAGCCCTACATCCTGGATCGACCTCGGGTGGAAGCCGCATCATGGTCGATACTGGTTCAGCTACGGATGTACCGGTCAATGGTTATGGTTCGCCCGTCCGTACGAACAGGTTTGGTAAAGCCGTGGTGGCCAATGCGTCGAATTACTACCGCAACCAAATCTCTATTGCGGTAGATGAATTGAATGATGAAGTTGATGTCGTTGGTAGTTCGGTCCGCAGTGTCACCCTGACGGAGGGAGCCATTGGTTACCAAAGTTTCGATATGCTGAGCGGAGCCAAGCGGATGGTTCAGCTCAAGCGAGCCAATGGTAAGTATGTACCGTTAGCGGCAGCTGTATATGATAGCAAGCAAAATAAAGTTGGGATGGTCGCTGATGAAGGCATCGTCTATCTGGTTGGCTTGCAGCAAGGCGATGTATTGAATGTTCGCTGGGGAACAGAACGCTGCGACCTGACATTTCCAACACCGCTTCCTTCGATGGAAGAGATTGCCACGTTGATGTGTCGCTAACCCTATTAAATAGCCATCAAATGGTCTTAGGAGTCAAAAGTATGAATATGAAAAAGACTTTGCAACTGGTGCTGTTAGCAATTTGTGGATTGTCGACATCCGGTGCCAATGCGGCGATAGCCTTGGATCGCACCCGGGTTATTTTTCCTGGTCAAAGTAACAGTGTTAGTGTGAAAGTTAATAACTATAACCAGGATTTACCTTATCTTGCTCAAGCTTGGCTGGAGGATGCAAACGGCAATAAAATTAATAGTCCATTCGCGGTATTGCCCCCAATTCAACGAGTTGAGCCGGATGCAACGGCCATGATCCAGATCCGGGCATTACCTGCTGCGGCACAATTGCCACAAGACAAAGAGAGTCTTTTCTATTTTAACGTGCGAGAAGTGCCGCCCAAGAGTGATGAGGCTAACGTGTTGCAACTAGCGTTACAGACCAAGGTGAAGTTTTTCTACCGGCCTCAGGCTCTTGTCGTTCCGACAGGCTCAAACAAGGCCCCTTGGCAAGAGCAGCTGACGCTGACGCCTGAAGGTGGAAGTTACCGGATTGATAACCCAACGCCGTACTTCATTACCTTGGTAGAAGCCGCGACCTCAAGTAATGCTGAGGCGCTTGACGGATTTCAGTCTGTCATGCTGGCACCTAACAGCAGTAGCACGCTCAAGCTCGATCGCAAGGTATTGGGCGCGACGCCGAGCCTAAGCTATATCGATGACTTCGGTGGACGTCGCCAGCTTAATTACCATTGCGGTGCCAACTGCCAGTTGCTGCCAGCCAAGTAACACGATGCTCAGAGTGTATACCGCATAATAGCGTTCAAAATCACTCCACAAGGAATCACAATATGAGAAAGCTGTATCATTTCGGCGTCAAGCTATCACCTTTGTGGCATCGCGCACTACTGTTGGCCATGTTACCGGGTGTGCTGGCAACGAGTTTGCCAGCCAGTGCCGATGATAACGTTACATTGACTATTTCGGGCACGTTGCGCAAAACCTCATGTCAGTTGAATCCGCAAGATGCAACCATCATGGTCGACTTCAAGACGATTAATTCGCGCGACCTGGAGCTTGCCGAGACCCCGGTCATGCCATTTACGGTTAGGCTGCAACAATGCGATATCAGCCCCGGCGAAGCAACAGTCACCATCTCTGGGACGACATCGGCTCATAACACTGGGCACCTAGCGCTTGCTGACAGTAGCACCGCGAAAGGTTTCTCCATCGGCTTCAAAGTGGGGCAAGTGCCAACCATGGCCGATTTACTATTGGGTGTGCCATCTGCCCCCCTTGCCCTCAGCAGTGGTGATACCACGCTCCATTTCGGCGCTTACGCGAGGAGAGAACTGAATACTCAGCTGGTCGAAGGTCGCTTTGAGGCCACTGCCACCCTGAACATCAACTATCTGTAGTTGCAAAGAGGTCAAGGTATGACAGGTTGCAAGCATAATGAGTATTGAATTAACTGGGTGGTTGGCCTGCCGTACCGGATTGTTAGAGAGGAGTTGATAACCATGTCGAAGGAATTGAAATATGGCGGTGCAACACTGTACCCAAGGCGTCGTTGCACTCGATTGGCTGCTTTGTTGCTGGTGTTGCCTTCCCTTTTTCCAGTAGTGGCCGAGACCCTGAATATTCAAGTACTCGCAAATGTCGTGGAGCCATCCTGCAATCTTGAAGTTGGGGCTAATGATCAACGTATCAACATGGAAGAATTGGACGCAGACAAATTGGACTCCATTGGCCAAACCGATCCCGTTACATTCAAGATCCAACTGAAACAGTGTAACACCAACAAGGCAAAGATAGTGTTTAACAGCCCAAATCCGGATCAAGTTGGTCGATTTTATCCGAAAGATGCAGATGGCAACACGTTTGGTTACGTGCTGGGGATCACCAACGAACAGGGCCAGTTAATTACGTTGGGGACGGAAAAAGCTCTGTCTCTCAGTGGGGAGAATAACACCCTGACCTTCGGGGTGATTGCGCTAAGAAGCAGTGGCAAGCTGCGGATGGGGGATTTTAGCGCTACCGCGACGGCCACTATTTCGTATCAATAGTATTAAACAGCATGAGCTACATGCCCGTTCAATAGGGTGCCTGCCACCGCGAGAGGGCTCGTGAGGTATGACAGTACGGCAACATAATGTGAATTTGCCACACTTGTCGGCAGAGACGGCTTGGCAACAAGCCTGGCTCTGGCTCTGTCAGCGTCGCCGCCACCATCCGGCTAATGCTGATATCTGGCATTTGCGCTTTCACTGGCCACGGCTCGCTCCGTTATTGTGGCAGCAGCTGCAAGTTGGCGATTACCGTCTGCAACCAATGCAGCGCCTCGGCCAATATGCAGTCTGGTCTGCGCAGGATGCCCTGGTACTCAAGTGGGTTGCATTGATGGCGGGCCCGCAATTACCCTGGCACCCGCGTTGCGAGCATGGCGCTGGCATGGGCGTTGCCGCCTCCCGCCGTCGGCTTGCTGAAGCGATTGCTGAGGGGCCAGTTCAGTTTGTCATGCGCACCGATATCCGCGGCTACTATCAGCATATCGGACCGGAGGATGTCGAGCGGGAGGTGATAGCGTACCTACGGTGTCCCTTGCTGCGTGATCTGATCGGCCAGTATCTGGCCTATAGCGTGGAGGTGGGCGGCCAGTTTTATACCCCGGAGAGGGGTATCCCCCGTGGCTGTGCGTTGAGTCCGCTGATTGGCGCCAGCCTGCTTTATAGCCTTGATGCCGAGCTGGGGGAAGGGCAATGTGACTATTACGCCCGTTATATGGATGATTTTATTATTCTTGCGAGGCAGCGTTGGCCGCTGCGTCGTGCCATAGCCCGCTTGTGCGCCAGTTTGGCTGCCATGGGCTTCGAGCTCCACCCGGACAAGACCCGCATCGGCCGCCTGGCACGCGGTGTAGACTGGCTGGGTGGTTGGTTTAACCAGCAGGGGCGGGTGGGGATTGCCCCTCGCGCCTTGCAACAATACCGAACCCGATCGCTGCGGCTTTATGAGCAGACATGGCGTGACACCCGTGAGATGGCGGTGTGTGATAGCCGTGTGCGGTTATATCGGGAGAGGTGGATAAGGAGTTTTAAATGATTATGACATTGGTCTCACTAACCCGACTTGGACTCGCGGTCGCCGCAGTATTAATATCTGGCTCCGCAGCCGCCTCGATCGTACCCATCATCACCGACATACGGGTACAATGGATTTCTAACGGAGGTTACAACGGAACCGTCACGTTAACCGCTACCGACGTCACTGACCAAGCGTCCCTATCCGCTCTCGACACTGCTACCATGTATTCACCATCCGGCCACAGACACAAGACCGCTGGCGGCTTGCAAGTACTCGCCACCATCAAATCCATAAACCTAAGTGGATCCCGCACTCAAAAAATCGCCGCGATCAACAACTCTGTATTCGGCACAAACTTCCCGGCGCCTGGCACCTCCGTCGATGTTGCGTTATACCATGTGCCATTCACCCCCGATGTCAATGACCCTGAATGCATCGGCACCTACCTATGGAACAGCCCAAGCACACAACCGTCCTACTCTACCGTCCGCCCGTGGCCTACGTCTTGCGTGACCCTGCCACCTCCTAACCAATCCTGCAAACTGTCTCTGGTACCCGCTAATTCTGTCGTCGACTTGGGGGTAGTCGCAAACGGAACGGTCTTAACGGCTATTGCACAACTCCGCGCGTCTTGCAATGTCACTGGCAATATCACCATACAAGGGGGGTCGAGCACGTCCGTCGGCCCCGGGACCGGGTCCCTAAAATCCATCTCCGTTGTCGACCGCGGCCAAACTAAAAGCCTCCCCGCGGCCCTCCGGGTTAATGCAGGGTCGCCTTTGGACTTCCCCCTCCATCTTGACTTCGTGTTTTCCGGGTCGGGACAGTCCACCAACAACGTGGTAATTACCTGGTTCCCGTCATGACGAGGTCGTGGGGGCTGGGGGATGAACGGACAACAACCTCGGCCATGCGCCCTCCCGTCGCTACTAGATGTGGTCCTCACTGCGCCTAACAGAGTCTGGGGGAAGACCCCGGATTCGCCCCTCCGCCCAACATGCACCTGCCCCGCGTGTGGGGAGGGGGGGGGACGCTGCCCGGCCCTACACCGACCCGACCATCCGCTACTTACCAACCTCAAGGGGATTTTCAGCCTCATTCTGCGACCGCCTCCGGTGCTATCGGCTTTTTGTCTGAGTTGATGAATGTGGCGCTATGCACTGGGCTATACCTATCACACAATCATGCCCGCTCAGTGGGTGTGGCGTATCGGCTGCCCTCTAAATAGCAGGATACCGAACTGGTTATCGACTCGACTGAAGGTGTTTGGCGAAGGCGACTGGAAAGTCAGAAAACACGGCAACGAGAAACAGCGAGAGTGGCGCATGTTGCATCTAGCGGTAGACCCGGTGAATCAAGCAATCGTATCGGCACGCGTGTCGTTAGATCATGTCCATGACGCTGAGGGGCTGCCGACCTTACTCCGCCTGAGAAGCAAACTGAGGTGTGTTTATGCAATCGGTGCCTATGACAGCAGAGCCAGTCATCCGTTGATAACCCGAAAGGGGCGTCAGCCTGCATTCCGCCTCGCCAGAGCGCGGGGTTATGGAAAAAGGGACACCCAAGAAATGAAGCGGAGCAGGGAAGGGCTGGTGCACTGGAAGAAGATATCGGGGGGTAATCCCCCCGAAAACTTGGGGTGCTCTTAAGTAGAATTTTCTCGCATCTTGAACGCAGGAGGTTCTACATGAAAACATCACGCTTTAGCGATGCTCAGATCATCGCCATCCTCAAACAGGCCGAGTCTGGCTCACCCGTCCCTGAACTCTGCCGCCAGAATGGCATCAGTTCCGCGACCTTCTACAAGTGGCGCGCCAAATTCGGTGGCATGGATACCTCTCTCATGGCTCGCCCCAAAGAACTGGAGGAGGAAAACCGCCGTCTCAAGAAGATGTATGCCGAGGAGCGCCTCAAAGCCGAGATCATCGCCGAGGCCATAGTAAAAAAGTAGTGACGCCATCTGCCCGCAGGGAGATGGCTTTGTACTATCTAAAATGATGATCAGGATATTTAGGCTGTTACATAGTATCCTTTAAGCCATGAGAGAGTGTGCCATCAAAAATAGACGAGAGAACCGTTATACTCTTCTTATTAAAAGGGCTAAATGACCTCACGAATATATCGTCATTCTCATACTCATTGAAAATTCTTTTGAAGTATATGTTGTTTTTTATTATATCTTGTTCAAGTTTTTTTAGTTTTATCGAACGCTGATTTAGCTTTAGCAGAAAATTACTTTTATTTACACCTTCCCCTCGGTACAAGAAGGTGGCCCTGTATGCGACTTGAAAGTCAAAAACAAGCGCGCCGCTATTATCATGGAATGACACCTGTTGCAGCCATGAAGATGGCTGTTCTCCTTTTGGTATTGTTCTTGAGAAGTGGGCAAGAGTGGTTGATATGTCACCAATGTGGTTGGCCGTACCAGCCAGGCATGGGCTATAAAACTGTTTTATTTGAAAGGTGCTATCATGTTTGAGATCAGAATTGGAATATGTTACTTCGGTATCCTTATCTGCAACAGATGAATGGTTCGTGATGTAATCAGCGATACATATCAGCTGATTATTAATATTCGTATCTGGACCCTGAATAAACACCCTGACCAAACTCTGGGTGCCATTGTTATGGTCAAGCAATGAGATTGCGGTATTGGAGATGCTGACCAGCATCCTGTTATCTGATGGCAGTCGAGAGATAAATGCCGGATAGTTCACGGATTGCGTCAAGTTGGCCATCTCGATAATGGTCAGTGAGGGGCTGTCATAGACCATCTTATAGGCAAGGGGGACTGCCTGCTTTTCCACATAAAGACCATATAACCGATAGAGAAGCGCAGTGAGTAACCCGGCCACTATCAAGAACAGATATGGCATGCTGCGCTTGTATCGTGACGTTGTGGTTTTTTCCCCGGTTGGCAAAGGCAGGGTCATATCAGGTTGCTCGCTCATACTCTCTTGCTCTTGCTCTTGCTCTTGCTCTTGCTCCGCCACTTCGATAGCGAACGCGTTGAGGCGTAACATATAGCCAACCCGGGGAACGGTATTGATTGCATCGACATATCCCAGCGACTCAAACTTTCGGCGCAAGGTCAATATGCTCTTGTTAAGACTGGTATCAGCCCCTTCTCTATCACCCCACACTTCCTGAATAAACATTTTCCGTTCTACCACCTGCTGGCCATGGGCACAAAGAAGCTGCAATACCGCCGTCTCCTTTTGGCTAATTTGTATCTCTTTTTCATAATGAAAAAATCTGAAGCTGGCGGGCTGAAAATGTAGTGCCCCCTCTATTTTGTACTCAACCATATGAAGACTCCTGATTTGGTAGAACCTTTCTTAGTATAGACTTTTTTTAATTAAAATAAATACGCATATGTTGGCGGAACGTTCCTTTTTTCTGCCGATGTTAGCGGTTTTTTGGGGGGGGGGTGAAATGAAAATAAAAGAATGTTTCGCGCGTTGCTTGCGTCTTCGCTATATTGTTATGAAGAAATATGATTGGTTGCGTAATTTTCTGGCGAGCACGACAGGGCGCAACAAACCAACAGCATATTTTCAACTGCTACTTATGAAAAATTATTTCAATTATCTGCATAGCAGATTCTGTTTCATGCATTTGTTTTTATGTGTCTGTTTTTAAGGTGTTTTTTTTATATTTTTAGAGAATTTCATATTCCAAGGCTATTAGGGTAACTTCTCAGCCGTTGCATTGATGGCGTCACGTTATATCGGGACAACCGCTGGTTGGTAGAACTAGTGCCATATTTACAGGTGTTATATTAATTCGCGACGGACCGAACACTTTTCTCAAAAGTTAGAGATACTAGTTGCAACTGGGTCAAGGTCGATAGCAAGACCATGCCTGACGGGTGGAGCTGGTGGGCAATGACAGCCAGGTGGTGCCCCGTCAGGGGGTGGTGACTAGGGTCCATTTTGGCGTCAGCAAGGTGTTGCGTGCCCAGTTCGAGCACCGCGACGATGCGGGTGAACTACTGCCGTTTGGTACCCAACTTGAGCGTTCCGACGGGGAGCTACTGGCCATGGCTGACCCCCATGGCCGCGCCCTGGCCCTGCTCACCGAGCCGAAAGGGGAGCTGGTGATCAAGGGGGATTATGATATTGTATGAATGGCATTTTTCTGTTTATTTCATCAGCATGATGGTGCTGCTGTTTGGTTTTTTGTTCTGCCTGATAAGGTTGTTTGTAGTTGGCAGGTCGATATGGAACATGAGCAAGTTTAACTTAATTCTCCGCGGAGCTTATTTTTTTTGTGTATTTTTTTCAGTTGGCGTAACGATAAGATTGATTGTCAACATTCCATAATCACTTGATATATAGCATCTAGCTGGCTGGATTTTAACACGCAATTTTTTCTACCTATTATTTATGTTATCAGGTTTTTTATTTGATGATTTGATAGGAGGGTCGGAATGAATTTTTTTGAAAATGTTATCCATTCAACGTTGTTTTTTAGTCATTTTTATTTTATTTTTTACAGTTGAATTGATAGTAGATATGTCATGATTCTTTAGTAAGGGATGTTGGTGTGAGTCATCCAGTGAGCTTCATAACGGTAGTCGCGAAATATTGAAGGCAAAATACCGTTACTCTGTACTGATCAGCCCTGCCCACTAATTAATTAAATATCCTCTTTTATCATAAAGCAGGAAACTGGTGTTCTGGTTGGGTATTGCTGATTTCATTAATAGATGTATCTCGACATTTTCCCTGTCAATAAACATGTATCAGCTATCTGAGCAGTATAACCTGGTTGGGTTAAGGTTAATCAAAATGTAATCAGGCAGGTGTCTGGGGTTTTATATGTCACAAATTGAGTTGATAAAAGATGAAGTAGTTGTAACTGGATTTAGGCGAGACAGCACCTTTAATTTTTTGACGACTCGCTATCAACCAATCGTTGAGCTTGCCTCGAATGTGGTTATTGGATTTGAGGTGTTATCAAAAATTGAGTCTGAAAAATTTGTTGACCCCGAGACTTTCTTTATGAGGCTGGAGAGGGCTGCGTTTATTGATGTCGTACGGCAACAGATTGAACGTGTCAATCATTTTTATGATGAGCCGGTTCCCCGTTGCAATGTGCGCTTTTTTATCAACATCAAACTCTCGTTATTGCTATCACCAGAATTTATTTATTTGCTATGTAATAGTACCAAGTGTCGGCTGGCACTTGAAATTGATTTTATGGATGTAATGTCATTTACCGATAATAATGCCATGAAAAGCATCGCTATTATTCTAAATTGTGGACATGAGGTCTGGCTTGATGACTATGATGGCGGTGAGTTAAATGAACTGGTTGAAGAAATACCATGGTCAGGTATTAAAATTGACAAGTCATTTTTATGGAAATATGAAATGGACTGTGAAAAATTAGGGGGTATTTTGTCATCGAAATTACTTGCTGGGCGGAAAACAATTATTGAAGGCGTTGAAACAAGCCAGCAAAAGGCGAACTGTCTGCGAGCTGGGTTTATGTCAGGTCAAGGTTTTTATTGGCGAGAGTATACCGATTTAAATAACAGTCGTGAATGCCATTTTTGTAATTTATTTTGAGTCAAAAAAATGAAAGTTATCATATTCGCAGGGCAATCTCATGAACCTTATTGCGGAACGCAGGGTTGATGAGTGCCCCCTTGCCTGCGATTTACCCTCACTTGCCGTAGCCAGAATAGGTGCTGGTGCGTTTGGTGGATCGCATTAAGTTGGTGATTTGTACTGCTCTTTTCGCTATTTTTGGTTTGTTTGTTCACATTTCATAGAAAAATTAAACTTATGTCACGCCATTGTCATGGTTTCGAGTGGAAATGTAGTCAGGGCGTGGATATATTGTTGCTTGTCGAAAAGCCGGGTTTTAGCAGGCACCGATAAAAGGGTGGCGAGATACCAGATAATGAGTGAAGAGCACGTCTGTGTTTCTCACCCCTGATGATGAGTGTCTGCATCTTGCCTGACCCAAGAGCTGTCACTGACTTGCATTGTTGCGGTTGGCAAGACTTGTCAGCCACTCCCTTTACATGGATTGCCACCGGAATATGTCATCTCCGTGCGGTAGCTATGGCAAAAGAGAGATGAAGATAGAAAATGTGGCTTGAATCTGGTTCGGGAATTGTCATTTCCGTGCGGTAGCCATGGTGTTTTTCCAGCAGTTGACGACACTCTGCTGCACAATAGTGTTAGGCAGGCCTGCCAAAATTCATGCTACATCCTTATTGATTACAGAGGTGTTCAAGCTAAACGCAATGTTGATACAAAGACGCAGCCCTGCTGTGGTATTGAAAGATGTCACCTTTGGATTATTGATGCGGGAGTTGAAGACCCGTTTTGGCAATTATCGCATGGGATATGCCTGGGCCTTGCTGGACCCCTTGATTACCATCGCTGCATTCTGTGTCATATTCGGTATCAGGCAACGTAATGGCTTCGGTGGGGTTGAAGCGCCGGTGTTTATTGCTAGCGGTTATCTGCCATTTTTGATGTTTCAAAATACGACTAATCGCCTTATTTCAGCAGTCAGTGCCAATAAGGGACTGTTTTGCTATCGCCAGGTTACGGCATTCTCCACGCTGTTTTCCCGCTTTGTGCTGGAGTCCATTGTAGGGATATTGGTGGCTGTTGTATTAATCCTGATTCTGGTCTGGTCTGGTTTTGATGCGATACCCGATGATCCGCTGGCGGTGATCCTGGGGTATGGCACCCTGATGATCTTCTCATTTGGCCTCGGTACCCTGCTCTGCATTGTGAGCAGTCTGTCAGCCGAAGTGGACAAGCTAATTCCGATCTTGATGCGTCCTTTACTCTGGATATCTGCGGTCTTTTTCCCGCTGGCGGTGGTGCCGCAAAGTTATCAGCACCTGCTGCTCTGGAACCCTATCGTGCATGCACTCGAATTGATCCGCAGTGGCTGGATTGCCGGTTTTCAAACCCAGGGGGGGAGCTGGAATTATCTGCTCGGTACCACCTTGATAATACTGGCGTTTGCGATGAGCGCCTATCGCCTGAGCCACCGTCGACTGATTGCAAGTTAAAAAATGATAACCCTCGAAAATGTCAGCAAATATTACCCCACCAAATTCGGGCGTAATTATGTCTTGAAGGATGTGAACTTCACTCTGCCGGGAGATAAAAATATCGGCATTCTGGGTACCAACGGGGCGGGTAAATCCACCCTGTTGCGCCTGCTTGGCGGCATGGACATGCCGAGCCGGGGCAAGATCACCCGTCACAGTCGGGTCTCCTGGCCGCTGGCGCTGAGCGGTGGATTTCAGGGCAGCATGACGGGCCGTGAAAATACCCGTTTTATCTGCCGGATCCATGGCATGCATGACACTCGCCGGGTCGAGGAGTGGGTCAAGGGTTTTTCCGAAATAGGGCAGCACTTCGAGTTGCCTATCCGGGGTTACTCGAGTGGGATGAGATCCAAATTCTCGTTTGCGGTCAGCATGGCGTTTGACTTTGACATCTATCTGACCGACGAGATCACCTCGGTGGGGGATGCCAGGTTCAAGCAAAAGTGCATCGATGTCTTCAACCAGAAGCGAGAAACGGCGAGCCTGATCATGGTCTCCCACGATATGAATACCCTGCGCAAGCAGTGTGACATGGGGATTGTGCTGAACAATGCCAGCCTGACCCTCTACCCCGATATTGAAGAGGCCATCGCGGTCTATAAAAACCTGTAACCACAGCCATCACATTCATTTTTCAACATCTTGTCACGATGCCATTTCGGTTCGCGCGATGCGGGCCGATTGCCATCATCAATCCGGATATTCATGAACACCAGCACCATCAAGACGCAAATCGGTCGCAAGCTGCGCAAATTCAGGCGCGACCCCAAACTCTTCCTTATCGATTCCAGGGGATATCAGGTTGCCCACTTTTCATGGCAGAAAGCCGTCAGGCTGGGCAGCTTTCTCTGGGTCTTGCTCTGTTTTGGTGTGGCGACCCTCTATTACGTTGCAATCGCCAGTGATCGCTATGTCAGCGAAGCGAGCATCATCGTCAAGCAGGCCGATCAGCTCAAGATGATGCCGGATGCCCTCTCCATGCTGGGGCTAGGGGGCAGCAACCATCAGGATGTGCAGGTGCTGCATGCCTATCTTGGCTCATGGGACATGCTGCAGCGGCTCGACAAGGCGCTCGACCTCAAGGGGCACTATCAGAGTGGTCACGCTGATTGGCTGTCACGGCTCTCGCGGGATGCCAGCAATGAAGAGTTTCTTGCCTACTACCGTGACCATCTCACCCTCACCCTCGACGAGCTGTCGGGGATCCTGACCATCCGGCTACAGGCATTCGAGCCCGAATATGCCCGCGAGGTTGTGGCCCTGATGCTGAAAGAGGGGGAGGGCTTTATCAACCGGTTGGGCCATCAAGTCGCCCTTGAACAGCTCACCTTTGTAGAAAGCGAGGTAGCCCGTTCCCACGAGCGGTTGCAGGCCGAGCGGGACAAGATGCTGGCGTTCCAGAATCGCCACAAGCTGATGAGCCCGGAGGCAACCAGCAGCGCCATGCTGGGGGTGGTCTCGGAGCTGGAGGCCGAGTTGGTGCGTCAGGATACCGAGCTCAAGCGGCTGCAAATCTACATGAATACCAAGGCACCCGATGTGGTGGCGGCCAAAGACCGGGTGGACGCGCTGACCCGCCAGTTGGCACAAGAGCAGCGGCGGTTGACCAGCAGTGACGAACAGTCGCTTAACGAGGTTAATGCCGACTATCAGGCGGTGCAGGTACAGACCCAGCTGGCGGCTGATATCTACAAAACCGGGCTGGTCAGTCTGGAGCAGGCCCGGGTCGAAGCCTATCGCAAGCTCAAGCACCTGTTGGTGGTCAGTACGCCAAGTGCCGCACAGGAGGCGCAATACCCGCGTCGCCTCTACAACCTCGCCACCATTGGCGTGCTGCTCTGCCTCTTCTACGGCCTGGTGGTGATGGGGCTCGCCACCCTGCGCGAACATCAGGATTGATGACTCTGGCCACCCGCCATCGCGGGTGGCTGCACCAATTGATACTCGTTTTTTCAATACCCGATGGCGCAGTGCATAAACTTGCGCCCGGCAGGAGTTTACCTTGATTTCAACCTTGCTCTCTCGAACCCGTCACCCCGGACGCGACCAGCGGTTCACCTCTACCTACCTGAATGCCCGCGTCGCATCGCTGGCGTTGATCGCAGCACTCATGCCCCCGTCTGTTTACGGGCTGGGGGTCACCCAAGAGGCGGCGCCGGTGCGCAAGGTAGTGAGCGACACCCAGACCCGCGATCCCGTCTTTGGCAACTGGCTGTTTCGCGGCGAGTTTGCCCGTGAATCGTTTAACGGCTTCAACCCCGATTACCGCATCGCCATCGGCGACAAGCTGCAGGTGCAACTGTGGGGCGGGGTCGAGTTTGATCAGAGCCTGCTGGTCGATCACCAGGGCAATATCTTTTTGCCCAAGGTCGGGCCGGTCAAGGTGGCCGGGGTGCGCAACGAGCAGCTCAATGACACCCTGTTTGGCGCCATCACCCGTGTCTATCAAAAGAACGTCAGCGTCTACGCCACCCTCGATGTGAGCCAGCCGGTCAAGATCTTCGTTACCGGCTTTGTCAATCAACCCGGCCTCTATGCCGGTCAGTCGGGGGACTCGATCCTCTATTTCATAGACAAGGCGGGTGGCATCTCCCCCGAGCGGGGCAGCTATCTGGATGTGGCGCTCAAGCGCGGTGGCAAAACTCTGCGCAATTTCAACCTCTACCAGTTTTTGCTAAACGGCAATCTGCAGCCGACCCAGCTGCGTGACGGCGATACCCTGGTGGTGGCGCCGCTACGCTATCAGACCACGGTGCGCGGCAAGGTGGCCAATGCCAACAAGTTTGAGCTGAGCAAACCCCATGTCACCCTGGCCGAGCTGCTGCAACTGGCCAGCCCCGATGCCGATGCCACCCATATCCGGGTTAGCCGCAATCAGGGGGAAGATATCCGGATGGACAACTATCCCCTGAAGGATGCAGCCACCCTGGCCCGGGTGATGGTCAGTAGCGGCGACACGGTGGAGGCCATCGCCGACAAGCGCTATGCCTCTATCGCGGTACGCATCGAGGGGGAGCATGACAGCGAACAGGAGGTGGTGCTGCGTTACGGGGCGCGGTTGGGCGAAGTGCTCAATGGCCTGAAATTGACCCGCGATGCCGATATCAACGCCATTCAGCTCTACCGTGATTCGGTCAAGGTGCGTCAGAAAGAGATGCTGGGCTCCTCCCTCAAGGCCTTTGAAGCGAGCATTCTCACCGCCCGCTCCGCCTCCGATGGCGAGGCCAGCTTGCGCAAGAACGAGGCGGACCTGCTGATGCAGTGGGTCGCGCGGGCCAAAGAGATCGAGCCGAGCGGTCAGGTGGTGCTGGCCAACGCCCCTAACCAGGAAGAGGTGCGTCTTGAGCCTGGCGACATCATCCGCATTCCGCGCCAGACCAATCTGGTGATGGTGCACGGGGATGTGATGTTTCCGAACGCCATTCTGGCGGATCAGAAACGCACCGTGGCGGACTATATCAATCTGGCCGGCGGCTTTACCCAGAAGGCGAGCAACTCGCGCATTCTGTTGCTGCATCGTGACGGCACCTTTAGCCAGATAGAGAAGAGTGAACTGGACGATAGCGATATTAGCGTCACCCCAGGCGACGAGATCTTTGTCTTGCCGCAGGTTGAAACCAAATCGCTGCAAATTACCAAAGACTTTACCAGTGTGCTTTACCAGATAGCGATATCGGCGGGAGTGCTGGTGGCGCTCTGATGAGTTAACTCCCCCGAGTTTAACGAAAAAAACTGCAATTTTAAAGAGTGAACTATGAGCTTTGCTAAAAAAACGAAGAAGTTATTAAGGAATCCAGTACTATATTACAAAGATAGCAAGATAAATCATCGTATAAAGAGCTTTATTCCAAGAGAAAAAAAAGAGTTAATTTTAGGCTCTAAGAACTCAAATGATTGGTTAGAGCGACAGGTTAAAAACTTTATCACAGATAATTCGAGAGTGGCGTGGATAGATGGTATAAGTGGTGAGATTACTGTTGCACTTACAAAAGTGGATTTTTCGCATGAACTTGCACATGTTATTGCAAGCATAGAAACCGGTCAAATAGAAATAGCTATTTTTACAAATAAAGGAATAGTGAAAGGATGCTCACCAGAAATGATACAAGAGCATTTCTTTCTTTTTAATAATGTTAAATTCAGATTTGTCCATAAACAGCAACGTGAGTGTAAGTTTTATCTCGAGGTGCAAATTTGGAAAGATATTGATGGTGCTATATCAGCCCCAAAGCGAAATCATATAACAATGAAAATTAGAAGAGAAGTGATTTCGTCGCATTCAATTTTCTGTAAAGGAACATATTTTTCATTGTCTGAGCTAATTGATAACTGTGATGACAGACGCTGTTACTTTGATGTTGATTATGTTTTTACGTGGGTTAACGCTGATGATGCTCAATGGATGGAATTATATAACCAACACTCGCCAAATAAGAAAACAGATGCAACCAGTGAGTCAAGGTTCGTTTCAAGAGATGAACTAAAATATGCAATTAGATCAATAGAGATGTATGCCTCATGGGTCAGAAATATTTATGTTGTTAGTAACTGCGCGATCCCTAGTTGGTTAGATATAACAACAGGTAAAGTAATCTGGGTTGACCACAAAGAAATTATTAATAGTGAGTATCTTCCTACGTTTAATTCACATGCAATTGAATCATGTCTACATAAAATAGATGGCCTATCAAATTATTTCATTTATGCAAACGATGATATAATCTTGGCTAGACCTGCAGAGAAAACAGATTTTTTCGAGCCAAATGGAAATTGCAAAATAAAAATGGAACCCTATGGTAATGTTGTTGGAAATAATGCACCCCATCTGCCAGATTATTTGAATGCTTCTATTAATAGTCAACGGGTTTTAAATCGGAAGTTTGGATATAAGCCCACACAGCTTCATAGGCATACACATCAAGCGTTAAGGGTTGATCTTTTGGAAAAGATAGAAAAAGATTTTTATATCGAAGTTGAAAATACAAGATGTAATAAATTCAGAACAGTTAACGATATTAATATAACATCATTTTTATTTCACCATTATGCCTATTACACAGGTAATGCCGTAAAAACATACCCGCTCACGTATCTCATAAAATCCCAATCAAAATATAAAGATATGTTTAAAAAAATAATATCTCAAAAGAATGACATTTTCTTTGATGACGATACCAGAGCACTTACGGTATGTATTAATGATGGTAATGATAGCCATAAAAACATGGACTGGAATATTAGTATAAACGTATTTTTGTCTACCTACTTACCAAACCCATCAAGTTGTGAAAAGTAAAATGAATATTCAATCATTCAGTTTCGAGTCCTGTCAGGTAGAATATATTTTTAAAAGTGCTAAAAAAGATTACAAGCATTTATTAATAGTTTTTTCTGGACATCCTGAAAAGGCTAAGTATGACTTCCAGGGGGGGGCATCAGAGCATTATAATGGAAATATCCTTTGGATCAGAGATGCTTGCACACTTTCTGGAATATGCAATTATTACATGATGAGCGATAATCAATATGTAGTTGAAAGTGCAGTAGTGGCACTTATAAATGCTAAGATAAATTTTTTGAATATTAATAGTGACGATGTGACATTAATTGGGTTTTCAAAGGGAGGATCTGCAGCATTATATTTTGGCGTGAAGTATGGTTTTAAAAACATAATATCGACTGTCCCGCAAATGAAAATAGGTTCTTATGTTCATCGCTATCATAAATCTGTTGCTACAGAAATGTTAGGGGACAAGTATAGTATTTATGATATTGATAAGCTTGACTCGATACTATCTGATTTGATAATAAGTGACATGTCAG